>JANYFQ010000508.1 GCA_025362615.1 Hymenobacter sp.
GTTGAAACGGAAGCCGCCGCCGGGAAACAACTGCATGATAAAGGGCAGCTTGTTGGCCTCCAGCACATCAAGAAAACGGTCAGTATTCCGCAAAAACATCACGTAGGCCAGCTTGCCCCGCAGCCAACGCGCAGGGTGAAACAACTGCACCCGGCCGCGCATTTCGGGGTGCCGGTCGGTGTATTCGGCCAAAATGGTCGGAAAGCTCCGGGGTTCTTTGGTGTAGTGCCCCAAAGAGTCGCCCGTTGTATAAACGACGGCTGTGGGGTAGTGCCGCAAATAGCCATCGTACTCAGCCAGCCGCCAGCTAGAAAGCTCGTAGGGAAACAAGTCATCGAGCATGATTAGCTCGTGCGACACCTTGCGCTGCCGGTAGCTTTCCAGGATGACTTGATATTTTTCTAGACGCCAGGCAATGCTGTGCTTTATTCTCTTTATCATAGCCATTTAAACCATCGAATTTTAGGGCCGTTGCACGCGGCAGCGCCGGCTTGCCACACCAGCGCCAAACGCACAAGGCTGGTACCCATTTTTCCGGCGAATGGTGTCCGCCCAAGGTAGCTGAATTTCAGGAATGTCAAGTACGCATTTTCCGAATAAATGCACTGACAAAGTTACGCGTGATAGCTGCCGGGCTGCCGTTTTTCAGGCGGGGCGGGGGCGTTGAGCTGGGCGTTGATGACAGCCAGGCGGTCCGCGAGCCGGGCCTGCTCGTCGTAGAGGCGGGCCATGCGGCCCCGCGTGGCCCGGCCCAAGGCCCGCAGCCGGCCCGGCTCGGCCAGGTAGGGGGCCAGCTTGCGGGCCACGTCCGCCGCCTCGGCCGCGAGCAACACGATGTCCTCCCCGTCGGTGAAAAAACCCCCGTTCTGCCCCAGGTCGTCGGTGCAGAACACGGCCACCCCCGCCGCCCCCGCCTCCACGCAGCAGCCCGTCGGGAAACCGTCGAAAGCCCCCGGCGCCAGCACGAACGAGCGGTTGGGCGAGACGATGGCGTCCATCCGGGCGTAAAAATCCACGAACCACGCCGTCGGCCGGCTCCCGTAAAACGTGATACGCTCCCCCAGCTCATCCACTGGGATGTCGGTTTCGCTAAAAGACCCCACGACGTGGAAGCGCAGGGCCGGAAACTGCGGGGCCAAAAGCTTGGCCGCCGCCACGAAAAGGTCGTAGCCCTTGTCGCGGCCCTCGGGCATGTACTTGCCCGCCACAAAGCACACGTCGAGCGTGGCCTTCCCCGCCGGGTAGGCCGGGCGCGCCACCCCCGAACCGAGCAGCAGCCCCAGCGGCTGCACCAGCCCGTACACGCAGCTGATTTGCTCCGGCCGGCAAAAACCCTTCGCCACCAAATAGTCGCGGATAATATTCTGCGTCGTGATGATGTACCGGAAACACGGCGAACCGCACACCCGCGCCAACTGACGGTCCGACTCCGCCTCGTTCAACCGAAAATTGCCACCGGGAAACAACTGCATGACGAAGGGCAGCTTGTTGGCCTCCAGCACCTCCAGGAAGCCGTAGGCATTGTGCAAAAACATCACGTAGCCCAAACGACCCCGGAGCTTGCGGAGGGGGTGAAACGGCACCACGCGCCTGGCCAAAAGCGGGTGCTGCACGGCGTACTCGGCAATTACCTCGGTGAGGGGACGGGTTTCTTTGACGTACCCAAACGCCGTGGCAGAGGAATAAACAACGGCCGTCGGAATGTTCTGCAAATAGCCCGAGTATTCGGCGATACGAAAAGAGGAAAGCGCGTACGGAAAAATATCGTCCAGAATAATCAGTTCGTGGACGGTATTGGTGTGCCAGACGTTTTCTGCCTTCACCATCAGCGTGTTCCAGCGGGTGCTGAGGGCATTTTTAATTCTTTGCAGCATTGAATAGCATTGCTTGAATCGAGCGGATTATTTTTACTATCTGTTGTTACGCGGGGCAGGCGGTTGGCGCGGGCCTCTTGGCCCGTGCAGGCTACTAGCGGGCCGCTGGCCCGCACCGCAGCGCCGAAAGCGTCTGTTCGTCCACGGCCCATCATTCAACGATTGGGGTCAGAGGCCCCAAAAGTAGTCGGCACGGGCCTGGAGGCCTGCGCCAAAACGCCACCGCGTAACAGCAGTCACTATTATTCTACTGCTGTTACGTAAACGTCTTTCACCACGTAAAGCGGGCGTTTGCGGGCAGCATCCAGCCCGCGCCACACGTACTCACCAATGACGCCAAGCGCCACCATTTGAAAAGCTGACACAAAGAGCACCACCACCATGAGTGTCGTCCAGCCCTGCGGCTCGCTGGAGCTGACAAAGCGGAGGGCAATGATGTAGAAGCCGTAAATAAGCGCCACCAGCCCCAACGCCAGGCCCGCCACCGAAATGGCCCGCACCGGCACAAAAGAAAAGGCCAGGAGCGAATCAATAAGCAGCTTTATCTTCTTGCTCAGCGTCCAGCGCGACCTCCCGATTTCGCGCTTGCGCCGCACGTAAGGAATATTGACGTAGGGAAACCCCAACCACACCATGAGGTAAAACACGTTGGAGTTGCGCTCCTGCAGGGCCACGACCTGCTGGCTCACCTGCCGGTCAAAAAACACGAAATCGAAGCCACCGTCGGGGATGTTTTTCAGCGCCAGGTGCTTCATCAGCCAGTGAAAAAGCTGGGCGAACCAACGGCTGGGGCCGGTTTCCCCGCGGTCTTGCCGGTTGCCGATGACGAGCTTAAAGCCTTTTTGCCAGTACGCGTACATCTGCACCATCAGCTCGGGCGGGTCCTGCATATCGGCCGTAATCACGGCCTGGCAGTCGCCGGTGGCGTGGGCCATGCCGGCCACGATGGCGTTGTAGGAACCCACGTTGGCGGCCAAATCGACGATGCGGATTTTACCGGGGTAAGCGGCCTGCGCCCGTTGCAGCGCCCCGATGGTGTCGTCGCCGGAGCCGTCGTTCACCAATACGTACTCGAAACTTACGTCGGCGGGAAAATTGGCCTCGTTGGCCACCAACTCCCGCACCGTTACGGGGATGTTGTCCTCGTTGAAATAACAGGGAACGATGACGGAGAGCTTACTCATTTATCAAAATACAGTTTACCAATTTTCGCCACTAAAGGCCCGGCAGCCGGCGGCTCACCCGGTGCCGACAAACGCTCCTGTTTAGTTGGCAAATGAGCGCAACGCTGCCGCCACGGCGGCCACATGGTCCTCGGTCATGCCCGGCCACATGGGCAGGCTCAGGCAGGTAGCCGCCAGCTCTTCGGCGATGGGGAACGTGCCGGCGGGCAGGCCCAGCGCGGCGTAGGCTTGCTGCCGGTGGGGCGGCACGGGGTAGTGGATGAGGGTGCCAATGCCCTGGTTGGCAAGGTGCTGCTGCACGGCCTCCCGCTGGGCGTGATGCACCACGTAGAGGTGGTAAACGTGGGTGGCACCGGGGGCCGTGTGCGGCAAGCGCAGCCCGGCAATGCCGGCCAGGTGGCGGTTGTAGAGGGCCGCTACCTCGCGGCGCTGGGCCGTCCAGCCGGCCAGGTGGGCCAGTTTGGTCCGCAACACGGCGGCTTGCAGCTCGTCGAGGCGGGAGTTGTAGCCCACCACTTCGTTGTAGTACTTCTGCTGCGAGCCGTAGTTGCGGAGCACGCGCACACGCTGGTCCAGCGCGGCATCGTTGGTGGTGATGGCCCCGGCATCGCCTAGTGCCCCCAGGTTTTTACCGGGGTAAAAGCTGGTGCCGTTGAGGATGCCGAAACTGCCGGTCACGCGGCCATTAAAGGTCGCGCCCTGGGCCTGGGCATTGTCTTCTATTACGTGCAGGTTGTGGGTGGTGGCCAAGGCCATGATTTCCGTCATCCGGCACGCCTGCCCGTACAAATGCACCGGCATGATGGCGCGGGTGCGGGGCGTGAGGGCCGCCGCAATCAGCGCCGGGTCGAGGTTGCTCGTGGCGGGGTCGGGCTCCACTCCTATCGGTGTAGCCCCGACCTGCGTCACGGCCAGCCAGGTAGCGATGTAGGTGTTGGACGGCACGATTACCTCATCGCCCGGCCCGATTTCCAGGGCCCGCAGCGCCAGCACCAGCGCATCCAGCCCATTGGCCACGCCGATGGTGTGCTTCGCGCCGCTAAAGGCCGAATAATCAGCTTCGAACTGTTTTACTTCTTCCCCCAGCACGTACCAGTACGAGTCGTACACGCGGGCCACGGCGGCCAGCACTTCCTCGCGGATGGAAACGTGCTGCGGCTGAAAAGAGAGAAAAGGGACTTGCATGGCAAAATATTAAATCTGACGTGCGACGACTAATCGCAGACGTTCCAACTACTTATTAATCTTCCCACTAGGGCATATTTCTTCTATCCACTGCACGCCAGTACGTGCGTCGTACTGCCGAGCCGGAAGCCGAGCTTTTCGCAGGTGCGAAACACGGCTTTGTTGGTGGCCTGAGTTGTCATCAAAACGTAGGGCAGAGATAAGGCGGCGGCGCGGCGCACGGTTTCGGCCACCAGCTTGAGGTGCCAGCCCCGGTTGGCGGGGCCAACGGCGGTGAGCAGCACCCGCGAATGGCCACTGCCCGGCACTCCGGCCTCGGCGGGCGTGTCGCCGATGGCCAGGAAGGCATCCACGGGCAAATCCGGCGCGTCGGGCAGCAGCACGGCATCGGCGTAGGTGCCGGCCACGGCGGCTTCGGCGTAGCGGGCCAGGAAGGCATCGGCGCGGGCCGGGCCAAACCACGGGTCGGCGTGAAAACGGTCGTAGTCGTTGCGGGCGGCAGAGGCGATGCGGCCGATGGCGGCAGCTTCGTCGGGCCGGGCCAGGCGCACCGGGGCGGGCGGTGGCAGCGGGGCGGCGGCCACCGGGCAATAGAAATTCAGCCGGGTTTCAATCAATTGCCAGCCGCCGCTGGTCAGGGCTTGCAGCAGTCGGGTGTCCTCGGCGGGCACCACACTAAAGGCGTAGTACGGGCCACGACTGGCCAGTTCCTGCCGCAAGCCAGCCGCAGCTTTAGCCAATTTAGTGCTTTCAGCCTCAGCAAACAAGCCAGTAAAAAGACGGTAAGTAGGTGTCCCGAAATAATCGGAATCCCAAGCCAGATGCTGAAGCAGCCACTGCCCGGCTGTACCCAACATCGGCAATACTTCCTCGCCGGACTGACGGCCAAAGGCCAAGGCAGCCCCGGTGCCGTAGCGTTGCTGCTGCGGCACCGGGGGCAGCTCGCGCAAAAAATGCGTCGGCGAATGCAGTGCCAGTACCTCGGCCCGCGCCGCTACCAGCGCGGCATCGACGGCTACGATTTGCCCTGCCATATGCGCCGAAAATCGTCGTAATCACGAATGTAGTCGGCCTCGTTGTAAGGAGCCGAGGCCAGCACCAACTGCACCGCCGAATGCGAGTACTGCATGGTATGCCACACGTGCGGCGGCACGTAGAGCCCCACGTTGGGGTCTTCGAGCCGGAAGGTTTGGATGGTGCCGTCGGCGTGTTCGGTGGTGACAACGATGCGGCCGGCCGCCGCAATCAGCACCTGTTCCGTCGTGTGATGGGCGTGGCGACCGCGCACGATGCTTTCGGGCGTGTAGTACGTCCAAAAAGTGCGCTGCACCGCAAACGGCACCAGTTTATCCGCTTCCGTAACCGAAATATAACCAATTTCGGGGGCACCCAGCTTGGGGAATTGAATCAGATACGGCTCCGTCATGTCCTTACTTAACGTGCTCCTTGAAATACGCCAGCGTCCGGCGCAGGCCCTCGGCGCGGTCAATCTTCGGCTCCCAGCCCAGGATTTCGCGGGCCTTCGTGATGTCGGGCTTGCGCTTCATGGGGTCGTTTTCGGGCAGGGCCTGGTACGTGGGCTTGAACTCGACACCGGTGAGGCGGGCAATTTCTTCGCCGAACTCCTTAATGGTGATTTCCGACGGGTTACCGATGTTTACGGGCAGGTGGTAGTCGCTGAGCAGCAGGCGGTAAATACCCTCTACCAGGTCGTCCACGTAGCAGAACGAGCGGGTCTGCATTCCGTCGCCAAACACGGTCAGGTTCTCGCCGCGCAGAGCCTGCGAAAGGAAAGCCGGCAGTACGCGGCCGTCGTCGAGGCGCATCCGGGGGCCGTAGGTGTTGAAAATGCGGATGATGCGGGTTTCGAGGCCGTGGTGGTTGTGGTAAGCCATCGTGATGGCTTCCTGAAACCGCTTGGCTTCGTCGTAGCAGCCGCGGGGGCCGACGGGGTTCACGTTGCCGTAATATTCTTCTACTTGCGGGTGGATTTCGGGGTCGCCGTACACTTCCGAGGTACTGGCAATCAACATCCTTGCGCCCTTCACCCGCGCCAGGCCCAGCAGGTTGTGGGTGCCGAGCGAGCCGACTTTCAGGGTCTGAATCGGAATTTTGAGGTAGTCAATCGGCGAGGCGGGCGAGGCGAAGTGCAGGATGTAATCGAGCTTGCCGGGCACGAACACGAACTTGCTCACATCGGCGTGATGAAACTCAAAATCTTCCTTACCAAACAAATGCTCAATGTTCTGGAGCGACCCCGTGATGAGGTTGTCCATCGCAATGACGTGGTAGCCTTCGGCCAGAAACCGGTCGCAGAGGTGAGAGCCGAGGAAACCGGCCCCGCCGGTGATGAGTACGCGCTTTTTCATTCTTTTAATTGCTGAATTGTTTAATTGCTAAATTGTTGCTCATACGTGCCCCAGAACGGCACTGCGCTCCCTGCGACTTTGCCACTGCGGGACAGCTAGTAGAACGTCCAACGAAAAACAAGAAACACCCTTAACGAACAGGCTCTTGGTGTCCGGTGCGAATGCCGATGCAGTGGTAGGCGAAGCCCATTTCCTGCAACTCACTGGCTTCGTAGATGTTGCGGCCGTCAAAAATAGCTTTTTGCTTCATCAACCGCCCCACCACTTCGAAGTTGGGCGAGCGGAAATCGGGCCATTCCGTGACGACGAGCAGCGCGTCGGCATCGAGCAGGGTGTCGTACTCGTCTTTGGCGTAGGTGATGGTGTCGTGCAGGGTGTGGCGGGCTTCGGGCATGGCCACGGGGTCGTAGGCCGATACGGTGCAGCCGGCGGCGAGCAGTTTTTCGATGATGACGAGCGACGGAGCCTCGCGCATATCGTCGGTTTTGGGCTTGAAGCTCAGGCCCCAGACGGCGATTTTCAGCCCCCGGAGTTCGCCTCCGAAGTGGCGGCTAAGTTTGTCGAACAGCACCGATTTCTGGGCCTCGTTCACGGCTTCCACAGCCTTGAGCACCTGCATCTGGTAGCCGTTTTCCTGGGCCGTTTTGATGAGGGCCTTTACATCTTTCGGGAAGCAGGAGCCGCCGTAGCCGATGCCGGGGTAAATGAATTTGGTGCCAATGCGGGCATCCGAGCCAATGCCTTTGCGGACCATGTTCACGTCGGCCCCCATGATTTCGCAGAGGTTGGCCACGTCGTTCATGAACGATATCTTGGTGGCCAGCATGGCGTTGGCGGCGTATTTGGTCATTTCGGCCGACGGGATATCCATAAAAATAATCGGGTGGCCGTTGAGCAGGAACGGTTTGTAGAGCTTGCGCATCACCTCCTCGGCCCGCGCCGAAGCCACGCCCACCACAATGCGGTCGGGCTTGAGAAAGTCGTCGATGGCCGCGCCTTCTTTCAAAAATTCGGGGTTCGAGGCCACATCGAAATCCACGCTCGTACCGCGCTTGGCGAGGGCTGCTTCAATTTCGGCCCGCACCTTGGCGGCGGTGCCCACGGGCACCGTGCTTTTGGTGACGATGACACCGTAGCTGCCCATGTGCTCGCCGATGCCACGGGCCACGGCCAGCACGTATTTCAGGTCGGCCGAGCCGTCTTCGCCGGGCGGGGTGCCCACGGCAATGAAGGCTACGTCGCAGCCTTTGATGGCCTCGGCCAGGTTGGTGGAAAAGTGCAGGCGGCCTTTCTCGACGTTGCGGCTCACCATTTCTTCCAGCCCCGGCTCGTAAATCGGCAGGATGCCTTGGTGCAGGTTGTCGATTTTTTTCTGGTCGATGTCGATGCAGGTTACGTCGATGCCGACTTCGGCAAAGCAAGTACCCGTAACCAAGCCAACATAACCGGTGCCTACTACTGCGATTTTCATGGGTTTTTAAATTGTTTTATTATTGAATTATTGAATTATTAAATTGTTAAATTATTTGCTTTTCAATCCGTTCGGTGTGCAAAGTGCTTGTCGGTCAAGCTTGAAATACAACCTTACGCCTCTTGCCAAACCGTTGCCAGTACGTATGAGCAACAATTTAGCAATTAAACAATTTAACAATAAAAAAACAATCTAAACCATATACTTCTTCCACCACGTCTGGAACACAATCAAGGCCCAGATGCGGGCGTGGGCATCGCCGGGGCTGCGCGAAAAGAGTTGGGTTTTGAGCTGACGGACGGCCGTTACGTCGAAAATACCCTGGGCCTCCACGAAGCCATCGGCCAGCAAATCGTCTTCGATGAGGGGGCGTAGCTCGCCGCGCATCCACTTGAGGAGCGGCACCTCGAAGCCGTGCTTAGGGCGGTCGTAAAGTTCGGGCGGGAGTTCGTTGCGGAAAGCATCCTGCACGATTTTCTTCTTCATCTTGCCGTCCACTTTGCTGCTGACGGGGAGCGAGAAGGCAAAATCCACAACCTTGTAATCAAGGAACGGGGTGCGGACTTCGAGCGAGTTGGCCATGCTCATCAAATCGACTTTGGTGAGCATATCGTAGGGCAGCACCAGGGTCATGTCGGTGAGCAGCACTTCGTTGAGGTCGCCGCCGGGGGTGATGTTGGCGAGCAGGTCTTTGCGGCGCTTGTCGGCCAGCTTCTTGTTGGCCTTGAGCTGGCTGGCGGGCGAAAGCAGGGCGCGGGCTTCGGCGGGCGAGGCCAGCGAGGCCCAGCTCCAGTAGCGGTCTTTGGGGCCGGCCGTCATGCCCCGCGCGAAGCGCTGGAGCTGCCGGACGCGGTTGCCGAAGGCCGAGTTGCGCGATTTGGGCAGCGCGTCCCACACGAAGCCCAGGGCGGTTACGGCTTCGGCCTTGGCCCCGCCTTGCCGCACCCGGAAATCGCCCATGTGCTTGTTGTAGCCGCCGAAAATTTCGTCGGCTCCGTCGCCCGACAAGGCCACCGTCACCTGCTGCCGGGTACGCTGGCTGAGAATGTAAACCGCTAAGGCCGAAGAATCGGCAAACGGCTCGTCGAGGTAATCGAGCATCTCGTGCAGATGCTCGTAGAGGTCGTTGTTGGTGAGCGAGAAAACCGTGTGGTTGGTTTTGTGGCGGGCTGCAACGAGGTTGGCGTACTTGGTTTCGTCAAAAAACGGCTCGTCCTTGAAACCGATGCTGAACGTGTTGAGGTGAGGCGTGTGGCGGGCGGCGAGGGCCGTGATGACGCTCGAATCGATGCCGCCGCTGAGGAAAGCCCCGAGTGGCACGTCGGCCACGAGGCGGCGCTGCACGGCCTCGTCCATCAACTCCACGAGCTTGTGTTGCTGCTGGGGGTAAGTGAGCTTGTTTTTGGCGACCTTCTTGGGGTCATAAGGGATTTTATACCAGCGCTTTTTGACCACCTTCTCACCCTGAATGAAAAGATAATGGCCGGGCAGCAACTTCTTCACACCCCGAAAAATGGTAGCCGGGCCGGGTATGTAGTTGAGCTGCAAGTAGTGACTGAGGGCGGCAAAGTCGATTTTACGCGGTACGCCCAGCGCCAGCAGCGATTTCATCTCGGAGGCAAAGGCGAGTTGGTCTTCGTCGCGGTAGATGAGCAGGGGCTTGACGCCGAACCGGTCGCGGGCGATGAACAGGCTGTCCTCCTCTTTGTCGTAAATGGCGAGGCCAAAAAAGCCGTTGAGCTTCTTGAGAAAGCCGCGCCCTTCGGTGAGGTAGAGGTTGAGGATGACCTCGGTATCGGTTTGCGAGTGAAAAACGATGCCGCGCTTGACGAGCTTGGCCCGCAACTCCTTAAAGTTGAAGATTTCGCCGTTGAAAACGATGGTGTAGCGGCCCGAGCCGTCGGTCATGGGCTGGTTGCCGTCGGCCGAAAGGTCGAGGATGGCGAGGCGGCGAAAGCCCAGGCCCACGCTCTCGTGGAGGTAATGGCCCTGCGAATCGGGCCCCCGGCGCACGATGGCATCGGTAGCGGCCTGCAAGCGGCTGAGGGCTTGGCGACCCGTATCGGTAAAGGCGAAAACGCCGGTAATTCCACACATAGGCTATCGGCCGCAAAGGTACGTTGTACGAAGGTGAGATAATAACTGCTGTTACGCAGGAGAACGTGAAACGCCGTTTTGAGCCACACAACACCGCAGGCACCGGCCCGCAACGCAACCCACAGGGGTTGCCGGTAGTACACCCGTCGGTATTCACTCTCAACTTCTACCGATTATGGCTTCTGACGCGACCAGCCTCGACCAACAATTTCAAGCCGCTGTGCAGCAAGTTAATAACCTTCCTGGCGACACCGCTCCGGCCCTGATGACCGACCTCTACGGCCTCTACAAACAGGCCACCGACGGCGACCATGATATGCCCCACGGCCAAGTAGCCGCCGACGAAGCCGCGAAGCCCAGTGGCCCCGCCGGCCTCTCGCAGGCCCAGTGGGATTCGTGGAGCAAGTGCAAGGGCATGAGCAGCGAAGATGCTAAACGCCAGTACGTGAGCCGGGCTATGGAAACCACCGGCAGCCAGCCCACGGGCGGCACGGCGGGCGGTGGCAGCGTGGCGGTTGATGCCCACACCGGCGCCCCAACGAGCAGCAACGCCCCCGGTGGCCTGCACGGCGACATCCGCGAAGGCGCTCCCTACGGCAGTGAAGAGCAACTGAAGGGCGTGTAGGACAAAGCCGGTTTGGCAAACGCTGCCGGTTATCAACTTTCCGTTTTCAGCAGCACAATTTGCGCCTTGTCGGCGAGGCTGATTTTACGGCAAAACTCGACGTAGCCCGCGTAGGCACTGCCCGGCAAACGACCGGTTTTTAACTCCAACCGGCGGACGTAGCGCACTGTACCATCCGGCAAGGCGCTGCATTGACTATCGTAAGTACCGTACGGCGTAACCAGTTGCACGGCGGCTGGCAGTGTTTCGGCGCGGAAGCTGGCGGACAGGTGCAGCAGCACGGTATCGGCACGGAGGCTGGCGTGGGGCAGCCACAGGGCCGCCCGGCGCTCGCCGGCCTGCGCCGGCAAGGCGGGCAAACGACTCAGCAGGTTGGGCGTGAGAAACGCCCGCTTGCCGCTGGGCGAGGCAAAACCCGGCAGCGTCAAACCCAGGGTCTCGACCAGGCCCGGCACCGCTTCGGCGGCCGTGGCTGCAAGGGTGAATTTGGAGAGGGAGAAGGTGGCAAGGCTGAGGTGGTCGGTGACGTATTTTTTTTGCTCGGCCGGGCTAAGCTCGTGCATGAGTTGAGCGTATTGGTCTTGTTCCTGGCCAGTGCGGAGGGTGCGGGCGGTGGCCGTAGCGCTGCCCATAGCATCCAGAAAAACGTCAAGGTGCCGCGTCTGACGGTTTTGAGCGGCTGCGTAGCGCGGCGTGGCCACGAGCTGCCCGCCCTGCGGCGTAAGCAGCAGCGCGTGGCGGTTGCCGGTGAAGCTGCCCAGGTAGCCGAAGGGGGCCGTTTGGCTCGTGCATTCGAGCCAAAGCGTGTCGCGGCGGCCGGTTTTGGGTGGCAGTACGCACACGATGACGTGGTTGAACTGGGCGCTGGAAAAATCGGGGCGCAGGTCGGCTTTGTCGGCTCCGGCGCCTACCAGGGCCATGCAGGCAGGCACCCCGGCGGCGGCCAGCAGCGCTACAGTGTAGTTGCTCAGGGCTTTGCAGTCGCCGTAGCCGGTGGCGGCCACGGCGCTGGCCGGGAAGGTTTGCCAGCCGCCAATACCCAATTGCACCGAAATATAGCGGGTGCTGGTTTGCAGCATTTCATAGATGCGCCGGATGCGCTGGCGCTCGTCGGGCACGTCGCGCAGCAGGGCCGTTACTCTGGCCAACGTGGCGGCGGGCAACTGGTTGCGGCCAGCGTTGAGCGCATAATTCCACTGCCCCAGGCTTTGCCACGAGGCGGCGCTGCCCGCGTAGCCCTGCACCTCAAACGCGCCGGGGGCCAGGGCCACGGCGGCGACCGTGTAGGCTAGCGGCGGGGCGCATTCTTCTTCTCCCAGCGCCGGTTGGTCAAGCAGTTGCCACTGGTAGCTTGCGTGGGTAGCCGAGGCACTGCGGACCACGGCCGTGCCGGGCGGCAACTGCCGTTCCTGGTAGCGCAGGGGCAGCGCCAGGGGCGTAACTACCCGAAACGTAGCTGCTTGAACGGCCAGTCCGGCCTCGGCCTGGGGCTGCCAGCCGGGGTAAAACAAGGTGTTGTCGGACACGATTTCGTAGTCGAACTCCACCGTGTAGGGCACCTGGGGCTGGCGCAGGTCGGCGTAGCGCACCCGCACGTCGGTCATGAAATCGGCCCCGAAGCTGCCCATGCTCTGGTCGCGGATTTCGGCCGCCCGCGGCTGGTGCAGCAGGCGGCCGTCGGCGTCGTACACGGCCCCGCGCAGGTAGCTCAGGGCGTTGAGGGCATCGTAGCCCACTTGCAGGCGGCCGTAGTTGTCGGCCGTCGCGTCGAGCACCGTAATCGCCCGATGCACGGTATGCACCAACCGGCTGGTCGATTTTACCGTCACCGCCTCATCATCAGCCCGCAGCACGGCGTGGGCACCGGCCCGCAACGCGGGCGCAATGGCCGCTACAGGGTACCTGGGGGCGGGCGGGGCGTGGGGTGCTGGTGCGCCAATGGCCCCCAGCGGCAGCAGGGCCAGCAGGGTGCGTACTATTTTTTGCATGAATAGCTGACAATTAATTGGTTGAAAAATTTCGCCGCCCGTTGTTCCGGCCGGGCGTGGTGCGGGTGCGAGTTCTATGCTTTCTTCTTGATAACCAGCTTCTCCGCCTGTTTTTCGAGCAGACGCCGGTAGAGTTCGCGCAAGTTGGCGTACTCGCTGGCGGCGTACACCGGCTTTCGCAGGGTAAGGCGGCTGCTGATTTGTACCGTGCCGGGGGCCGCCAGGGCCACGTTGTACACGAACCGTCCGCCGCCGTCGGACAGCTCCACCACGGCCCCTTTCGGCAGTTCGGCCAGCTCGTAGCCGGCGGGCAGCGCCAGCGTTGCGGCGATGGATTCTTCGCGCGGGGCCGCAAAATCGACGGCAAACGTGCGCGACTCGGCCTGGAATGGGTTTTGCGCCGGCCCAAACCCCTTCAACGGACTGATATACAACGCCTGCACTGGAGCTGCGGCTTCGGCGGACTGGCTGAAGGCATAATTCAGGGCCAGGGGCTGGGCCGGGTTTTCCAGCTCGGCCACCGCGAGTTTGGGCACGGCCCAGCCCTCGTGCCGGCGCAGCAGTTGGGCCAGGTACTTCGGCTCGCCCAACTCAGCCAATTCGGCCCGGACGGCGCGGGCGGCGTAGCCCGCGTACTCGTCGTGAACCGTGCCGGTGAGGCCGCCGGCCGCGTCGAGCGCCAGGGTAAGCTGCTGAAAATGAACAAACCGCTGCCGGGGTTTCAACTCTACCCAACGGCTGTTGGCGGGCGCTTCGGCCACGGTGTGGCCGCTGCCGTTGAGGCAGCGTTCGGGCAGGGTGCCGCAGGGCAGCAGCGGGTCGGTGGCATCCACGAGCAGGTCGGTGCCGTCGGGCAGCGGCACCAGGGCCACCACGTAGTTGAAGCGGTCGAGCAGCGGGAATTCGGGATTGATGCGGCCGTGGTCGCGGGTGCTGAGCAGCAGCGGGTGGGCCACCATGCCGGCCTCGCGCAATGCTGCGAGCAGCAGTAGGTTCACGTCGGCGGCTGTGCCCCGGTGTGCGTCGTAGGCGCGGCGCAGCGGGGCGGCGGCGGTGTAGCCGTTGGTGCCGTCGTAGCGCACGGCGGCCAGCACCAGGGCCCGCACGGCGGCGGCGCG
>JANYFQ010000534.1 GCA_025362615.1 Hymenobacter sp.
TGCTGGCCGGGCAGGTGGCGGCCACGTTCGATTTGGGCGGGCTGCCGGCGGGCTTGTACCTGCTGCGCGTGAGCACCCGCGAGGGCACCGCCACCCGGCGCGTGGTGAAGGAATAGCGCCGCCGACGAGCAAACCAGCAGAACCAAAACACCCATCAGGACTCCTGATGGGTCTTTTGGTTCTGCTGGCCAACGCTGTCAACCTCATTTCCTATAAACTACGGCCCGTGGCGGTTGGCAGTGCCCAGCTACCAGCACAGCACTGCGCCCACTGCTTTACCACTGCGCTCACTGCGGGCCATGTCCCGGAACGGACCTCTCACAACGCAATCCGAAACCGGGTATCGGCCGAGGCCCCGAAGAGGCCGTAGCCGTTGGCGAGGTTGCTGGCCAGGGGCGCGGGTTCGGCAAAGGGGTTGCCGTCGGAATCGAAGTAGCGGCGGCGCGAGAGGTAGAAGTCGTAGGTATCGCGGGTAAGGGCGCTGACGGTGACTTCGATAAAGGCCGCTGTGGGGCAGGGGGCGTTGGGGTTGTAGCAGTTGGGCAGGTAGTAGCTGATGTCGGCGGCCAGGGTGAGCGGTTGCCCGTTGGCCCCGGCATCCGAAAACGGCTCGACGCTGTAGCGCTGCCGGGGGCTCGACAGCTGAAACTGCCCGATGCCGACGCTGCTGTTCTGGCTGTCGTAATCGACATCGACCACCGCCACGGTCTGGCCCTGGGCATCAATGACGCGGGCGTAGGCGATGTAGAAGTTGGCGGCGGCCGGGTCGTCGGGCACCGTCAGGGTCAGGCGGCCGGTACGCAGGTAATCGGTGGGGCCGGCGCGGCGCGGGCTGAACGAGCCGCCCGTGATGGCCGGGGCGGCCGGAAACGTGAGGCGGGCGCTCACGTCCTCGAAGCCGGGGGCGCTGGCCCGCAGCGCGTAGCTGGCACCGGGGCGCGGCACGAGGCCCCGCGTGGGGCGGTAGTAGCCGCGCCCGTAGTAGTAGCCGGGGTTCCAGCCGGCGCGGCTGGAGTCGGGCCGAAACACCTCGACAACGGCCCCGCTTTCGTCGCGCAGCTCGACGCGGGCATTGGTGCGGCCCTGCAGGTCGCGGGTGTCGAAGACGCGCTGGCTATTGCCGACGAAGAGCCGCTGCTGGTCGTAGAGTTCGGCAAAGGCCGTATCGGCGGGGTTGGACGTGAGGACGTAGCGCAGGGCCAGGCGCGGGGTGTGCGGCGGCTCGGGCACGTCGATGACGGTTTCGCAGGCCGTGAGCAGGGGCAGGAGCAGAAGGAACGCGGCGTATTTCATGATTTCTGGTTGCTGGTTGGACGTTCTGGTAGCTGTCCCGCAGTGGGCGCAGTGGTAAAAAACGCAGGGGGCGCAGTGCCGTTCAAGGGCCGTATGAGCAACAATTTAGCAATTTAACAATCAAACAATTCAAAACTTAAACGTCTTGCTGAACGAGGGGATGATGGGGAAGAGCGAAATCTGTTTGTAGCTCAGTTTGCTGGTGCCGGTGTTGTTGTCGTAGTCGCGGCTTAGGTAGATGAAATACGGGTTGCGGCGACTGTAGGCGTTGTAGATGCTGAGGCTGTTCACCACTTCGCCCCACTTCTTTTTCTTGGTCTGGCTCAGGTCCAAATCCACGCGGTGGTAGGCGGCCATGCGGTACGAGTTGCGGGCGCCGTAGTCGTCGAAGGTGCCGTAGTCGCCGAGCGAAAAGCGGCCCTGGGTGAGCGTGACGGCGTTGCCGGTGCCGTACACGAACGTGCCCGAGAGCGAGAGCGTGGGCGTGAGCTGGTGGATGACGACGGCCTTCAGGTCGTGCCGGCGGTCGTACTTGTAGGGGTAGGTTTCGCCCCGGTTCAGGTCGGCGAACTGGCGCTTGCTCCAGGCCAGGGTGTAGCCGAGCCAGCCGGTGGTGCGGCCGGTTTTCTTCTGCACAAACACCTCGCCGCCGTAAGCCCAGCCCCGGCCGCTCGTGATTTTGCTTTCCCAGTCGGTGTCGGTGGTGCCCACAAAATCAGCCCCTTCCCGAAACTCAATCAGGTTTTCCATTGGCTTGTAGTAGGTCTCGAAGCTCAGCTCGTAGTTTTCGTTGTGCCAGCGCACTTCGCGGGCCGCGCCCAGGCTGAACTGCTGCGCCCGCTGCGGGGCCACCCGCGCCGTGGCCGGCACCCAGAGGTCGGTGGGCAGGCCGATGCCCGAGTTGGTGAGCAGATGCACAAACTGGCTGGTGCGGGCGTAGGCGGCCTTCAAGGCCCAGTTTTCGGTGAGGGCGTAGCGGGCCGAGAGGCGCGGCTCGGGCGAGAAATAGCGGGTGCCCTGCACATCAAACACGTTCAAACGGCCGCCGGCGTTGAGCTTGAGGCGGTCGGTGAGGGCGTAGTCGTCTTCGGCGTAGAGGCCGGTTTCCTGGGCCGTGAGGCGGCGGCCCCGCGTCTGGTTGTCGCGCGGGTCGCCGCCGGTGGCGGTGGTTTGCAGCGCCCCCGGCCGAAACTCGTGCAGCACGAGCTGCCCGCCAAAGCGCAGGTAGTGGCGCGGGTTGGGCACGTACTCGAAGTCGGTTTTGAAGCTGTAGTCGCGGATGTTGGAGAAGTAGTCGAGCGTGAAATTCTGCTCGATAAGCTGCCCGTTTTCGCGGAAGCGCTCGCGCTGGCTCACGCCCACGTCGAATTGGTAGCGGGTGTAGGTGAGGTGGGTATTGACGAAAAGGCGGTCGTTGAGCACCCGGTTCCAGCGCAGGCTGGCCGTGCGGTTGCCCCAGCCCAGGCTGCTGTTCTGGCGCGAGTAAGTGTCCTGGCCTTTGTCCGATTCGTCGTCCACGTAAAACTTGTCGCGCCCCAGGTAGCCGCTCAAAAAAATGCGGTCGCGGGGGCTGATTTTCCAGTTCAGCTTGCCGTTCAAATCATAGAAATAATAGCCCGCCGACACGCCGTCGGTCTGGCTTTGGATGAGCGGCTGGGCCAGCACATCGAGGTAAGTGCGGCGGGCCGAGACGATGAACGAGGCCACGTCCTTCTTAATCGGCCCTTCGAGCGTGAAGCGCGAGGCGATAAGGCCGATGCCGCCCTCGCCGTGTAGCTTCTGCATATTGCCCTCCTTCATCGTGATGTCGAGCACCGACGAGAGCCGCCCGCCGTAACGGGCCGGAAACCCGCCCTTTATCAGCTCCACGTTCTTGAGCGCGTCGGCATTAAACACCGAAAAGAAGCCGAACAAATGGGCCGCGTTGTACACCGGTGCGCCGTCGAGCAGCACCAGGTTTTGGTCGGGCGAGCCGCCGCGCACGTAGAGGCCCGTTTGCCCCTCGCCGCCGCTCTGCACGCCGGGCAGCAACTGCAACACCTTGAGCACGTCCACCTCGCCAAAGAGCGCGGGCACCCGCTTGAGCTGGGCCACCGGGATGTTGATGGTGCCCATGCGGGTGCTCTGGTTGATTTTTTCTTCGCGCTCGGCCACCACTTCCACGCCCGCCAGCTCGGCCGAGGCGGGGGTGAGGCGGAAATCGTGCGTCAGGCTGCCGCCGGCGGGCACGGCCAGCCGCTGCCGCTCGTAGCCCAGGGCCGCCACCACCAGCCGCACCGAATCGGCCACGGCGTTGCTGAGCGTGAGGGAATAAAACCCGAAGGCGTTGGTCGTGGCCCCCTGGCTGCTGGCCGGATGCACCACCGCCACGCCCGGCAGGCTCTCGCCCGAGGCAGCATCGCGCACGTAGCCGCTGAAGGTGCGCCGCGTTTGGGCCTGGGCAAGGAAGGAGAGGAAAAGGAAAGGGAGCAGTTTCTTCATCGCAGGGAAGAGGCAGGGAGAAGATAAACGGTTGCCTGGAGCATTTCGCACGGAGTTTAAGAGGAGTAAAAAGGAGTTGGAAAAGGAGGGCTGTGGACAGAAAAAACTCCTCCTAAACTCCTTTTCACTCCTCTTAAACTCCGTGCGAAATAGCCTCACTTGCGGTACTGCTGGTTCAAATACGCCAGCACCGGCCCCGTGATGTCCAAATCTTTGCGCCCGTAGGCGATGGTGCCGCTGGGAGCGGCTATCAAAATCAGCGTGTAGCCCCGCGCCTTGCCGTAGGCTTCGACCTTTTTATTGACGCTGCCGAGCACGGTTTGGGTGAGTTTGGCTTCCTCTTCCTGGGCCTGGCGGGCCAGTTTTTCCTGCTGCTGGCCGCTTTCCTGCTGCATTTGCTGCAAGCGGGCCTCGGAGGTGGCGCGGAGTTCGGGGGTCATGGCCGGGGCCTTTTTCTGGTAGTCTTCCACCGCCGTGCGGAAGGCGCTTACGAGGGCCGCGTTCTGGCGTTCCCAGCCCCGCGCCTTGCCTTCGAAGGCCCGGCGGGCATCCTTCATGCCCTGGTAGCCGTCGAGCATCCGGCCCGACTCGACGTAGGCAATTTTCTCGGTGGCCGGGGCCAGGGGCAACGGGGCGGCGGCGGTTTCGGCGGGGGCGCTGGCGGTGGCAGCAACGGCGGTGTCGGCCGGGGTTTCGGCGGCGGGCGCATCGGCGGTGGCAGGGGCGGCATCGGCGGCGGCAAGCGGCGCAGGCGTTGCCGGGGTGGCACCTTGCGGGGCGCGGAAGTGCAGGAAGAACAACACGGCCACGGCCACGAGCAGCACGGCGTTGAGGGCAGTCTGGAGGGGGTTTTTCATTTAAAAAAGCGAAGAGATGACGGGCAAAAGTACGTCCGGCCCCGCCCCTACCCCACCCACTCGCGGGCCAGCAGGGCAAAATGCACTTCGTCGCACCACTCGCCCTTGTAGTGGCCGCTTTCGCGGAAATGACCCTCGCGGCGCAGGCCGGTCCGCGCCAGCAGGGCCAGCACGGGGGCGTTGCGCGGGTCGGCGGCGGCGGCCACGCGGTGCAGCTTGAGCGCACCAAAGCAGTAGCCCAGCAGCCCGCGCAGGGCCGCCAGCGCGTAGCCCCGCCCCTGCTGCGCGGGGGCCAGGGTGATGCCGATTTCGGCCAGGCGCGGGTCGTCGGCGCTCAGGTGCAGGGCGCAGTCGCCGAGCAGCGCGTCGGTTTCGGGGTCGGCAATGGCGAGCTGCCGCCAGCCGCCGGGCGGCGCGGGCACGGCCCCCGGCCCTTGCTCGGCGATGAAGGCCGCCGCTTCGGCCGGCGAGTACGGCTCGAAGCCCTGGTAGCGGCACACGGCGGGGTCGGCGCGGTAGGCGGCAAAGGCGGGCAGGTCGGCGGGGTGCAGCGCGCGCAGCAGCACGCGGCCGGCGGGGAGGTGGAAGGCGGGGCGCATCAATAAAGGCTGAATGATTTCCCAAACGTAGGCAGCCCCGGCGATTCAGGCGGCCGAAGAACCACCCCTTTGGAGTAGCGCGTACCGGGGTGAGGCCGACAAACGGGCGACTTGAACCGACCAGCCCAGGGGCAAAACGCGCCGGTGCGGGGCGGGCGCGGCCCTCGGCCCCCGGCTGCGCCCGCCCCGCGCCACCGAACCCGGCAAACAAACCGTTTTCATCAAAAACTGCAATATTTAAACCAAAAATTGCTGTTTCTGAGGCAACGACAGGAGTTTTTGAGGCAACGACAGGGGTTTGGGAAGCAACAACAGGAGTTTTTGGAAAGACGACCGCAGTTTGGAGAGGCACGACGGCGGTTGCGCCTGCCACAACGGCCATTGCCGGCGCAACGCCCGCAGTTGGTGGGCTACGGTTGGCAAAAAAGCGGCCGGCCTCACCCCCCCCGAAAAAGTATGCGCGGGAAAGCAAACCCGCCGCCCGCTACCCCTCCATCTCCACCGCCAAATGCAGCAGGGCATCGCCCTGGTTCACGACGGGCATGAAGTTCAGCCCAATCACAAAGCCACTCACCGGGGCCACCAGGCGCAGGGCGCGTTCGCCGTAGGGGTCGGCCACGGAGCCGTAAATCTGGCCTTTTTCCAAAAAGTCGCCCAGCCCGACGTGCGCCCGAAACAACCCCGCCACCCGCGCCCGCAGCCAGCGGTGGCGGCGGCAAACGCGGCCGGGGCCGGGCGCGGCGGGGGCTTCGGGGGCCATGCCCAGGTGGTGCAGCACGCGCAGGGTGCCGGCCACGGCCACCTCAATGCCCGCCTCGTCGAGCCGCAGGCTCTCGCCGGTTTCGTACACGATGAAGGGCTTGCCCAGCGCGTGCGCGGCCTCGCGCAGCGAGCCGGGCCGCAGCCCCGCGTGCAGCGTGAAGGGCGCGGCAAAGGCGGCGGCCAGGGCATCGGTTTCGGCGTTTTCGTGCAGCACGCAGCGGATTTGGGGCGCGTTGGCCCGCGCCGCGCCGCCGGTATGAAAATCGATGCCGTAGTCCACGAGCGGCATGATTTCGCGCATGAAGCGGTGGGCCACCCGGCTGGCCAGCGAGCCGCGCGGCGAGCCCGGAAACGAGCGGTTCACGTCCTTGCCGTCGGGCACCTCGCGGCTAAAATTCAGGAACCCGTAAATGTTAAGCAGCGGAATGGCCACCACCGTGCCCCGCAGCGGCTGCACCAGCTCGCGCCGCACCAGCCGCCGCACCGTTTCGATGCCGTTCACCTCGTCGCCGTGCATCCCGCCCATCAGCAGCAGCACCGGCCCCGGCGCCGTGGCCCGGATGACGTGAACCGGCACGTCAATCACGGTGCCCGAAGGCAGCTTCGAAATCACGAGCCGGGTGAGGACTTGCTGGCCGGGCAATATGGCCAGGCCGTTGAGGTGAAGCGGCGCGTCGGAGTTCATGGGGTAACGCGGGTTTTCAACCCGCGAAGCAACGGGATAATACGCCGGTTTGCCGTCCGGCCCAAAGCAGCACTGCGCGGGTTAAAAACCCGCGTTACTTACCCGTCGGACTGCGTTTCGACCGCTGCGCCCGGTGTTTTTTTGGCGTTGGCCTTGGCTTTTTTGCGCCCCACCAGCCCCACGGTATACGCAATAATCTGCCCCGCAATGTCGAACTCCGTGGCCCGCTCGATGCCCTCCAGGCCGGGCGACGAATTGACCTCCAGCACCAGCGGGCCGCGGGTACTTTGCAGCATATCGACGCCCGCAATGCCCAGGCCCAGGGCTTTGGTGGCGAGCAGGGCGGCGGCCTTTTCGGCCCGGCTCAGCTTGACGAGCGTACCCGTGCCGCCCCGGTGCAGGTTCGAGCGGAACTCGCCTTCCTGGCCCTGCCGCTTCATGGCCCCCACAATTTCGCCGTCCACCACAAAGGCCCGCAGGTCAGCGCCTTTGCTTTCGGCAATAAACTCCTGCACGATGATGCGGGCCTTGAGGTTGTGAAACGCTTCGATGACCGACGTGGCCGCTTGTACGCTCTCGGCCAGCACCACGCCCAGGCCCTGGGTGCCTTCGAGGAGCTTGATGATGACCGGCGCCCCGCCCACCTGCGCTATCATGGCCGGCACGTCGGCCGAGTAGTTGGTGAAGGCCGTTTTGGGCATCCCCACGCCCACGCGGCTCAAAATCTGCATCGAGCGCAGCTTGTCGCGCGAGCGCACAATGGCCTGGCTTTCCACCGCCACGCGGGTCTTCATCATCTCGAACTGCCGCACCACGGCCGTGCCGTAAAACGTGACCGACGCGCCGATGCGCGGTATCACGGCATCGAATTTTTCGAGCGGCTCGCCCTGGTAGATGATGGCCGGCCGGCCTTTTTCGAGCACCAGGTTGCACTGCAAATGGTCAATCACGCGGGCCGTGTGGCCCCGCGCCTCGGCGGCTTCCACCAGCCGCCGGGTCGAGTACGATTTGGGTTCGCGGGAGAGGATGGCGATTTTCACGAAGGCGGGGGCTGGGGTAAGAAGCGGCTGCAAAGTACGGGCGGGGCGGTTTCTTGTTCCTGGTTTCTGGTTTCTGGTTTAATTGTTTGATTGTTGAATTGCTTAATTGTTGCTGGCGAGTGCATCTGTCCCGCAGCGGGCGCAGTGGCAAAAAAGCAGGGGGCGCAGTGCCTTGCTGAAACGCCCGGTCAACAATTTAACAATTCAACAATTCAACAATTCTTCTTCGCCACATTCCGCCGGGCCACATCGACCACAAACCGGCCCTGGCGCAGCAGGCTGCGGCCCAGCAGCACGGGGTAGCGCATATCGGAGCGGTCGGAGAGCGAGAATTCGGTTTCAAAATCCTGCCCAAACAGCCGCACCACGGCCCGGATGACGTAGCGTTCCTGCACCTCGCCGTTGGAAGAGCGGATGTCGCGCAGGTCAAAATCGGCAAACGTCAGCGGCTGCCCGTCAAAAGCCGGGTGGTCGGGGTCGAGCAGGCGTACGCGCAGCACGGAGCCAGCAGCAGCGTCGGTTTCGACGTGAATATCGGCGCAGTGCAGGGCGCTGGTGTAAGCCCCGGTATCGACTTTGGCTTCCACGCCGACCAGCCCAAAAGCCGGAAAATCAATCAACTCCCGGCGGCCCAGGGTGCGCTTGGCAGGACGTTTCATGTTGAATTATGAATTATGAAAAACTTATAGGCAAAAACGAAAGGTAATTCCTAATTCCAGGACTTACGCAAAGGGCATTCCACGCAGTGTTTCGCAGTGTTAAAACGCAGTGTTCCGCAGTGTTTTGTTCTGTCCACACCGCGAAACACTGCGTTTTTAACACTGCGGAACACTGCGTGACAGATGATTTGGGTGGTTTGCGTAATTCATAACTCATAATTCACCCCTAACCCGCGTACCAAATCCGAAACACGGCATCGCCCTGGTCGTCGCTGACGAGCATCGAGCCGTCGGGCAGCACCAGCAGGCACACCGGGCGGCCCCAGCTTTGCTGGCCTTGCAGCCAGCCTTCGGCGAAGGTTTCGTAGCCCACGGCGGCGGTGCCGGCGGCGTTGAGGCGCACCAGGCTGATGCGGTAGCCGGTTTTGGCGGTGCGGTTCCAGGAGCCGTGTTCGGGGATGAACACCTGGTTGCGGTACTGCGCCGGAAACTGGCGGCCGGTGTAAAACTTCAGGCCCAGCGCCGCTACGTGGGGCCCCAGCTTGCGGGCCGGGGCGGCGTAGTCGGCGGCGTTTTTGCCTTTGGCGAAGTGCGGGTCGGGCACGTCGCCGCCAAAAAAGTACGGGAAGCCAAAGTGCAGGCCGGTTTTGGGGGCGCGGTTGAGTTCGTCGGCCGGCAGGTCGTCGCCGAGCTGGTCGCGGCCGTTGTCGGTGAACCACAGCTCCTTCGTGACGGGGTGCCAATCAAACCCCACCGTGTTGCGTACGCCCCGCGCCACGGTTTCGAAGCCCGAGCCGTCGGGGTTGAGGCGGTTGATGGTGCCGAAGACGGGCTTCGTGGGCAGGCAGGCGTTGCAGGGCGCGCCCACCGGCACGTACAGTTTGCCATCGGGCCCGAAGGCGATGTAGCGCCAGCCGTGCCACTCCTCGGTAGGCAGCCGGGCGTACACCACCACCGGCTTGGGCGGGTTGTTGAGGCGGGCGGCAATGCCGTCGTAACGCGTGATGCGGTGGATTTCGGCCACGTACAAGGCCCCGCCGCGCACGGCCACGCCGTTGGGCGAGTTCAAGCCCGTGGCGATGGTGATGACCTCATCGGCGCGGCCGTCGGCGTTGCGGTCGGGCAGGGCGTACACCTTGCCCTGCTCCTTCGAGCCGACGTACACCGTGCCGTCCGGCCCCAGGGCCAGCTCCCGCGCCCCGGCCACGCCCTGGGCAAAATAGCCAATGCGGAAGCCCGGCGGCAGCTTTATCAGGGCCAGGTTGTCGACGGCCGGGGTGGGCGCAGGCGCGGCGGCTAGCAGCAGCGGAAGCAGAAAAGATACCATGCCCTGCTAACTGCAGCCGGCCCATCGGGGTTGCAACTGCCGCCCCGCCGGTAGCTCACGGCCTACCCCTGCCGCCGCCGCAGGCGCTCGTATTCGCGCTGGGTGCGCTGGCTGCTGCTCAGGCCCAGATAAACGGCCACGAAATTGGCCGTCAGCCCAATGCCCCAGAAAAACGTGGTGTAGGCTGGCCACGGAATGCCGGCCGCACCGCGCTGCCCCAACCCCTCAAAACCAGTGAGTGCCCACAGCGCCCACAAGCCGCCGTTCACGAGCGCAAACACCAACAGGTGCGATTGGAATTTGGCGCGGCCCCGGGCTTTGGCCCACAGTTGGGGGTCGCGGGGGGCAGCGTAATCGACGGCGGCAGTAAGGGTCGGTTGCATGACGTTTGGGGGTTGGGTTGGGTTGAGATGATGGTCAAAACTACGCTTTTGCTGCACCCGTTCGCCACTTTTTGTGGCCCAACCGTCGTATGAGGCGGATGGGGCCGCCGCAACGCGGGGCCAGCCGTAACCTTCGAACCGGCGAGTTTTAGGTTTTTAGGTTTTGGGTGTTGAGTTTTGGGTGTTCGGTTTTAGGTGTTGGGTGTTGGGTTTTTGGCGGTCCAATACCTAAAACCGAATACCTAAAACCGAATACCCAACACCCAACACCTAAAACCCAACACCCAAAAACCCACCCCCCTCCATGCCCATCCACCTCGTCCAAGCCGACATTACCTGCCTGCCCGTGGCGGCCATCGTGAACGCCGCCAACGGCGGTTTGCTTGGCGGGGGCGGGGTCGATGGGGCCATTCACCGGGCGGCGGGGCCGGCGCTGCTGGCCGCCTGCCAACTCTTGCGCCAAAGCCCCGACTACCGCCAGGGCCTGCCCACGGGCGCGGCCGTTGTCACGCCGGGCTTCGGCTTGCCGGCCCGCTTCGTCATCCACACTGTTGGCCCCGTGTGGCACGGCGGCCACCGGGGCGAACCCGAATTGCTGGCCGCCTGCTATCGCAACAGCCTGCGCCTGGCCGCCGAACACCGCCTCGCAACCCTCGCCTTTCCCGGCATCAGCACCGGCATCTACGGCTACCCCAAGCCCGAAGCCGCCGCCATCGCCGTGCGTGAAGTACGGCAGTGGCTGGCCGCTCACGAGTGGCCGCAGGAAGTGACGTTTGTGGTATTTGACGCCGAGAGCCAGCGGATTTACGAGCGGGAGTTAGCGTAAAGCCCACTTTATGCCACCACCCCCACGCCCGCAACGCGTTGTTGCACTTGCTGCATCAACCAAAGTGGCGTACTCGTGGCCCCGCAAATGCCCACAGTGTCCGCGCCCGCCAGCCACTCCTCCTGCACCTCGTCGGCATTCTCGATGAAGTAGCTGCGCGGGTTCACGCCATTCACCACCGAGAACAGGGCCTTGCCGTTGGAGCTTTTCCGGCCGCTCACGAACAGAATAACGTCGTGCTCGACGGCGAAGCGGGCCAGGGCCGGCTCGCGGTTGCTCACCTGCCGGCAGATGCTGTCGTTGGCATCGAAACTTTGCAAATCGCCCCCGGCGGCGGCGATGCGGGCCTCCATCAGGGCCTTCATTTTGTAAAAGCCGGCCGTGCTTTTGGTGGTTTGGCTGAAGAGCGTCACGGGCCGGGCAAAGTCAATCTGGTCGAGGTCGGTTTCGTTCATCACGATGAGGGCGCGGTTGCCGGTTTGGCCGGTGAGGCCGGCGACTTCGGCGTGGCCGGGCTGCCCGTAAATCACAATCTGGCCGTTTTGGCGGGTGCTGGCATCGAAGGCGTGCTTGACGCGGTTTTGCAGCTTGAGCACCACCGGGCAGCTCGCGTCAATCAGCTCCAGGTTGTTTTGCAGGGCGAGCTGGTAGGTTTCGGGCGGCTCGCCGTGGGCGCGGATGAGGACCTTGCAGTCGTGCAGCGCGGCCAGCTCGTCGCGGTCGATGATGCGTAACCCCTTCTGGTGCAGACGCTCCACTTCCATGCGGTTGTGAACAATGTCGCCCAGGCAGTACAGCGTTTTATCGTGCGCCAGCTCGTCCTCGGCCATCTGAATGGCGAATTCCACGCCGAAACAGTACCCGGAATTTTTATCTATCGTGACCGTCATAACGCTTCCAACAAGCCGGCGCGGGGTGGGGTTCGCGGGGGTAGGGCAAAGGTAGGTAGCGCGGGTTTTCAACCCGCGCGTCGGGGATGCTCACACCAAAAAAGCCCTGACGCTCGCACGCGCGGGTTGAAAACCCGCGTTACCCCGCATAAGCCGCAAACAGCGCCGACGACACCCTATCCAACACAAAATCAACCTGCTCGCTGATGGTGATGTGCGTCGTGTCGAGCAGCACGGCATCGGGGGCGCGGCGCAGGGGGCTTTCGGCGCGGGTCGAGTCGATGTGGTCGCGCTTGCGGAGGTTTTCGATGATGGCTTCGAGCGAAACGTGCTCGTTTTTGGCGGCCAGCTCTTCCTGCCGGCGCAGGGCGCGGATGGTCACGTCGGCGGTCATGAAAATCTTGACTTCGGCATCGGCAAACACCGTCGTGCCGATGTCGCGGCCGTCCATCACCACGCCGCGCTTGCGGCCCATGCGCTGCTGCTGGGCCACAAGCGCGTGGCGCACGAGCGGGATGACCGATACCTCGCTCACGGCGTTGGAAATCCGCATCTGCCGGATATCGTCTTCGCGGTTCAAGCCGTTGACGAACACCTCGTTGCGGCCCGTGGCGCGATTGCGCCGGAAGCTGATGCGGAGCGCCGCCAGGGCCGCTTCAACCTGCCCGATGTCCTCAAAAGAAATGTTGTTTTCGAGCAAATGCAACGTCACGGCGCGGTACATGGCCCCGGTGTCCACGTAGGCGTAGTGCAGCTCGGCGGCTACGGCCTTGGCGGTGGTGCTTTTTCCGCACGACGAGTACCCATCAATGGCAATTACGAGCGGTTTCATGGCTTTTGTTGAACGCTGGGAATGGCCTTTGGCCCCGCAAGATTACGAAATCCAGCGCTTACGCACGGCCGGCGGGGCGGCCAGCCGCTGCGGTACACTGGCAAAAAAAGCCGCCACCGAGGCCCTTTCGCCCTCATTCAGTTGCTGATTGACGAGGTGGAAGGGGTTGAAAAAAAATCGTTCGCGCAGGCCCACGCCGGTGCTGCCGTCGGGCCCTTTGGCCCATTCGCCGCCGTACACCGTCACCAGGCACTGCCCCAAAAAGCACCCCAGGGCCGTGCCCACGGCCTCGCGCTGGGCGGCGGGCAGCACGGCCCGTTGGGCCTCGATAAAACGGGCCAGGTGCGCGACGGCCCCGGCATCGTAAAACGGTAGCTTGAGTTGCGTCCGCACCTGCTCGGCGGCGGCAAATAATGCGTCAGAAGGCGATTCAACAGCCATAAAAAACTCCGCGAAACTTCTTCAAACCATTTGTGAACGCTGCGCTAAAAACGCGCCTCAGTCCACTGCGAAACTTAATTTTCAACTTACGCGAAACTTTGCGCTCAACAGTCGTGCGTCGGGCAGGGCATTCGGCCGCCCGGCTTGTGGTGGTGCTTGAACCAGCGCGTTTTTTTCTCCTGCGCCGTGCGCCGGGCGCAGCCGCCCGCACCGCCGAGCAGCGTGGCCAGGAGCAACAAAAAGGCGATGGACTTTTTCACGGGCAGTGGTTTCTGGTTCAAATGTAAGGTTCTTTGCGGTCGCAAAACCGGCACGGGGCCGGTGGGCTTTATTTCCTGCGCTCGTTTATGCCTGCTGATTTCTCGCTCCTGGCCAACGTCGTTGACATTCCGGGCCGTTCAATTTTTGCCGCTACCATTGCCGTGGCGGGCGGACGCATCACGGCCATTACCCCCACCGGGGCCACCGCCCCCGACCCGGCCCTGCCCTACGCCCTGCCCGGTTTTGTGGATGCCCACGTTCACGTCGAAAGCTCGCTGCTGGTGCCCACCGAGTTTGCCCGCCTGGCCGTGGCCCACGGCACGGTGGCGACGGTGAGCGACCCGCACGAAATCGGCAACGTGCTGGGCGTGGCCGGGGTCGAGTATATGCTGGCCAACGCGGCGCTCTCGCCCTTCAAGTTCTGCTTCGGGGCACCGAGCTGCGTGCCAGCCACGCCCTTCGAAACGGCCGGGGCCGAAATAACAGCCGCCGACGTGGCCAGGCTTTTTGAAAACCCCAAAATCGGCTACCTGGCCGAGGTCATGAACTGGCCCGGCGTGTTGGCCCGCGAGGCGGATATGATGGCCAAAATCGGCCTCGCGCAGGCCGCCGGCCGGCCCGTGGACGGCCACGCCCCCGGCCTGCGCGGGGCCGAGGCCGCCCACTACGCCAGCGCCGGCATCAGCACCGACCACGAGTGTTTTACCGCAGTCGAAGCCCGCGACAAGCTCGCGGCGGGCATGAAAATCCTCATCCGCGAAGGCTCGGCGGCCCGCAACTTCGACGCTCTCATCGAACTGCTGCCCGAGCACCACGCGCAGCTCATGTTCTGCTCCGACGACAAGCACCCCGACACCCTGCTGCTGGGCCACATCGACGCACTGGTGCGCCGCGCCGTGGGCCTGGGCCACAACGTGTTTGAAGTGCTGCAAGTGGCCTGCCTCAACCCCGTGGCCCACTACCGGCTGCCCGTGGGCCAGCTCCGCCCCGGCGACGCGGCCGACTTTATCCTGGTTGATAACCTGACCGATTTCCGCGTACAAAGCACGTACCTGGACGGCGAGCTGGTGGCCGAAAACGGCCAGTCGCGCCTGCCCGCTGTGCCGGTTTCGGTCGTCAATAATTTCCACGCTCAGCCCGTTTCGGCCGAAAGCTTGGAGTTGATAGTTAAGAGTTTAGGGCCTGGAATGAAAGCCAAGGATTTGGCCGAAAACCCAACACCCAACACCCAACACCCAACACCTGCCCCGACGCAAGTAGCAGATAACGACCAACAAGAAACAAGAAACAAGAAACAAGAAACCCAAATCCGCGTCATCGAGTGCTTCGATGGGCAACTCATCACGGCCCAGCAGCTTCTGCCGGCGCTGGTTGCAAACGGCCGGCTCGCGCCCGACGTAGCCCGCGACATCCTCAAACTTGTGGTCCTCAACCGCTACCAGCCCGCCGCGCCGCCCGCCGTGGCCTTCATCCAGGGCTTTGGGCTGGCGAGTGGGGCGCTGGCCAGCAGCGTGGGGCACGACTCGCACAACATCACGGCTGTGGGCTGCGACGATGCCAGCCTGGCCCGCGCCATCAACCTCGTCGTCGGCGCCCAGGGCGGGCTGGCAGCCGTGGGGGCAGGCGGCGAAGAACTGCTGCTGCCACTGCCCGTAGCGGGCCTCATGTCGGACCGGACCGGCCCCGAAGTGGCGGCGGCCTACACCGCCCTCGATGCCCTGGCCAAGCGCCTGGGTTCGCCGCTGGGGGCCCCGTTCATGACGCTCTCCTTCATGGCCTTGCTCGTCATCCCGAGCCTCAAACTGAGCGACAAGGGCCTGTTTGATGGCAATACATTTGGGTTCGTGGACGTGGTGGTGTAGCAGCCAGCCGTGTAATTTTCGGCCCGGTTCCTGCGTTTTGGCGGGGCCGGCCCGCTGTCGGCCCCCTTGCTCATGCCCGATTTGCGCCTTTTCTTTCTTGCCGGCTTGTGGCTCTGGCTGGCCGCGCCGCTGGCTGCCCAAGCCCAGAAATACACCACCGCCCTGGGTGCCCGCTTCGGCGGCAGCGCCTACGGCCTCACGCTGCAACAGCGCGTCATCAACAACACGACGGTGGAGGCCATTACTTTGGCCTCGGAGCGCGAGTGGAGCGCCACGGTGCTGGCCGAGCAGCACTTCGGTATTTTAGGACCCAGCCTGAACTACTATTTTGGGGCGGGCGGGCACGCCGGGCGCAACAAAGACAGCGGCCCGTTCTACGGCCTCGACGGGTTGATTGGGGCCGAATACAAAATTCCCATCCTGCCGCTCGTCGTCAGCCTCGACTTGAAGCCAACGCTCGAATTTAACGCCGACGACTGGGCCCGGTTCCCGACGGCGTTTTCGCTGCGCTACATCATTGTGAAGCGCCGCACCGGCCTGGCCAAGTGGCTGCACGACCGGTAAGGGCGGTGTACCGCCAAGCCGTTCTACGCCGCTGCCAGGTTGCCGGCGAAGCGCTTGGCTAGCAGCTTCTCCAGCTTTTCTTCCGTCAGGGGTTTGGTGAGGTACTCCACGTTGGGGTACTGGGCCACGCGGGCCGTATCGGCCGAGTGCAGCGAGGTGGTGAGGACGGCCATCACCGTTTTTTCCTGCACCGGCGCGGGCAGGGCGGTGTACATCTGCAGGAACTCGAAGCCCGACACGCCGGGCATTTTCAGGTCCACAAACACCAGGTCCGGGGCGGCGGCGGTGCCGTCGTCGTGGCCCCACACGGCCTCAAACGCCTCGTCGGCCCGTGCGAAGGTGCTCACCTGCCGGGCCGTGCCGAGGCGGGCCAGCAGGCGGTTGTTGAGGAAGCTCGTGGTTTCGTTGTCGTCCACCAGCACGATGTGAGTTAAGGGTCCGGGCATAGGAAGCGGGAGAAGTGGGAAAGCGCGTGGGTTTCTGGCGCGAAATTACGCGCGTGTCGCCGTATTTCAAAACCCGAAACCTGCCCCCGCGCCAAACCCCGCCAAACAGCCCGGCGGCCTACAGCCAGCCCTGCCGCTGCATCCACTCGTCGTTGTAGATTTTGCCCAGGTAGCGGGTGCCGTGGTCGGGCAGCACCACCACCATCGTGTCGTCGGCCTTGAGGTGTTCGCGGGCGTATTCCAAGGCTCCGAACACGGCCGAGCCGCAGCTCCAGCCCACAAACAAGCCTTCTTCGCGGGCCAGGCGGCGGGTCATCTGGGCGGCGTCCTTGTCGGTTACTTTGATGAAGAGGTCGATGAGGTCGAAGTCCACGTTTTTGGGCAGG
>JANYFQ010000578.1 GCA_025362615.1 Hymenobacter sp.
GATGGATGGGGCCGAACACCTGGCCCAGCAACGCCCACTGGGGTAAGTGCTGCACCGCCCCGGCCAGGCTGCCCACCGCCGCCAGCTCGTCAAGGGTCAGCGCAAGGCGCAGCCCGGCGGGCGGGGCCGAAGCCAGGCGCACCACCACGCGGTGGTAGAGGCGGCGCAGCACCCCCGTCAGCAGCACCTCGGCAAAGTGCGGCGAATAGCTGCTGGCCTTCGGCTGGGCCTGCTGGAAGGCATACAGCGCCTGGCCCAGTTCTTCGGCCTCGGCTTGGCTCAGGCTCAGTTGGTAGCGGCTGGTGCCCAGCCGCCGCACCACGGTGAAAGGCTTTTTCATGCGTCGAGCAGGCGCAGTTGCCCGGTTTCGCTCACCCCTACCTTCCCCACTTTGGGGGCTTCCTTCTCCACCCAGGGCAGCGCCTGGTAGGGCACCGTGGCCCCGAAGCGGCTGTCGCTCCGGGCCACGCCCTTGCTCACGTAGGTCTTGATGTCCACCATGTAGCGGATGCCCCGTGCGTGGGCACCCAGCGGCTCCTTGTTGGTGCCCTCCCAGCTTATGAGGATGAAGGCGATGTGCGGAAACGCCTCCACCAGGTGCTGGTACTGCTCCATGCGCAGCTTCAGGTACTGCACCGAGTCGATGACCACGAACCGCGTTTTCTGGCGCGGCTTGCCTATTTTGGCCACCATCTCCTCGTAGGTGTCGCGGTCGCCCAGCACGAAGCTGCCCGGCTTGCACGCGCCCACCTCGCACTGTTGCAGCACCTTCTGGATGCTGCGCCCCTCGCCCTGCTCGGTGCTGTTGTAGTACACCCGCCCCAGTTCGCTCAGCGCCTTGCAGAGCTGCACCACAAACGTGGTTTTGCCGTTGCCGCTCGGCCCCCATACCAGCATCCGAAACCCGATTTCGGGCAGGCCGATGGCGTTTTCCCACGCCTCGGGCAGCGCCCGCCCGCTGGCCTTGGCCGAGGGCAGGTCGTTGAGCGTCGAATAGACGTTGCCCAGTATTTGATGCACTCCGATGCTCTTGCCCATCGCCCTACGCCGCAGCCGTCAAAAGTTGCGCCTCGGCCTCCTCGTGCCGCAGGGTGTCAAACAAGGCCCGGAAGTTGGCCGTCGTGTCAAAAAGCCGGTCCAGCTCGCGCTTGCCCCGCACCCCGTAGGCCGGGGCTATCAGGGCCACGTCTTCGCGGCTCAGCGGGGCCATCTCCAGGCCGTTCTTCTCCAGCCGCGAGTACAGTTGCGGGAAGCACCCGGTGAGGTTGTTGGCCCGCCGCACCAGCGCCTCCCGAAACTTGTTGGCCCCAATCAGCACCACCCCGCACCGCTCCTTCACCAGGTTGTGCAGGTCTTTAAGCCCCCGAAACCCGCCCTCGCTGTTGCGCTTGAACAAGCCCTCGGCCTCGTCCACAATCAACAGCGGCTCCTCCATGCCCAGCAGCCGCTCGGCAATGGCCCCCCCGATGCGGTAGGGCGTGCCCTGCTCGTTGGCCCCCACGGCGCGGGCCACGGCCTGCAAAAACTCCTTCTGGTTCATGTTGTTGGCCGCCTGCACCAGAAAGGTCTCCTTCGGGTTTTGGCGGGCAAAGGCTTCGGCCGCGAAGCTCTTGCCCGTGCCCGTCAGCCCGTCCACCAGGCACCACTGCTGCCCGATTTTGGCCTCCCGCAGCCGGTCTTCCATCGCCAGGAAGTTCACCGTCTCAAACACCTCCTGCCGCAGCCCCAGCGCCTTCTGTATCTTCAAGAACACGGCGTCCGATATCTTGCCCAGCGCCGTGCCGCCCTGCGCCGGCACCGCGTTCCACTTGTTGTCGAGCACGTAGCCCACGTAGGGCGCGTTCACCCCGCAGAGCTTGGCCAGCTTGTTCTGGCTCATGCCCGTGTCCTGGTGCGTGGCCAGGTAGGCCCGCATCCCGTTGGCGATGTTCGCCTTCAATTGTTCGGTCAGCATTAGTTTTGTGTGTTAGGTTTTTTGTTTGATGGAATGCCCGCCCCGGTTCCCGCCGGGGCGGTTTTTGTTTCAGGCCAGCACCAGGGCCGCCGCGCCCGCTTCCGGCCCCAGCTCCCGGCCATCGGCCCCGTAGTAGATGTCGGGCCAGCGCTCGTCGTCGCCGTGGTTCGCGCAAGCCGACTCCACCAGCACCGCTTCCGGCACGTCGTGGTCGGCCCGCCGGGCGTTTGTTTCGCGCTGCCCGCACAAGTTGCACAGCGTGTGGATGCAGCCGGGGGCCGGTTTCGGCAATTGCGTGGCCAGTTTCTGAAATAGTTGCATGGGGGGTTGGGTTGGGGGTAAAAAGGGTTGGGTAAGGGGGTTCTAAAAGGGCCTTTCGCGGCCGTTTAGCTGAAGTCGTAGCCTTGTTTTTCGCGGGCCTCGCGGCGCTTGCGGTAGTAGTCCGCGTCTTTCGGCGCTTCCGGGGCCACGCGGGCCGCCGCCGCCGGCACCCGCATCCCCTCGTCGCGCAGCAGCGCGTCGTCGTAGTAGGCCACCTGGGCCACGGCTGCCGGGCGGGCCAGCGCGTCGGCGTGGCGCGTGTCGAAGTCCTCAATGAGCGGGCTGGTCAGGGCCGCGCCCGCCACCAGTTCCCGCAGCTCCTGCACGCCCAGGCTACCCGACGCGCCCAGGCCCAGGGCCGCCGCCTGCACCTCCAGGGTTTTGCGCTCCAGGCCGTCGCGCATGGTGCGGCGGGCGGCCTCGGTGCGGCCCAGCAGGGCCAGGTCGGCGGGGGTTTGCTCGGCCTTGGCCATTTGCAGCCGCTCGCCCTGCCGCAGCGTGGCCAGGTACACGTCGGTGCCGGGGTCCTTGGCATCGGCAAACCCGAACACCGTCACCTCCCGCAGGTCCGTCTCATCGTAGTACACGCGCACCTTCAGGCCCTTGCCCAGGTGGTGCGTGTGCCGCACGTACTGCGGGAAGTCGTAGGCGTAGGCCCGCTTGTTCACCGTTATTTCGATGGCCGCGTGGCGCACCGTGGCCACCGTGTGCTGGTGCAGCAGCGTGGCCTGGGCCAGCGCGTCGAGCACCGGGGCTTCGGGGTGCAGGTCGGCCAGCAGCCGCTCCCAGCGGGTTTGGTCGCCCCACTTCTCCACCGGCGTGTGGTTGTAGGCCGCAATCAGCTTGTTCACCTGGCTGATGCCCATCGCCAGCGTACCGGCCGCCACCGGGGCGTTGGCGTAGTCGGGGTTGGGCTTGCGCTGCCCGTCGATGGCCGTGATGTTGGTGCCCTTCCAGCCGGCTATGCCTTGCGTCAGGCGGTTGGTTTCCTGCAACAGCCGCTCGGCCAGGCGGGCCTTGGGGTTGGCCGCCCGGCCCCGTGGGTCGTTCGGCACCGGCCGCGTCACCTGCCCGCAGGCCCGCTCAAAGAGCGTCACCGTGTCCTTGGCCAGGTTGCCCGAAAACCGGTCGCTCTCCATCTCCAGGTAGCTGCGCCCGCCCATCTGCTGCAAGTGGTGGCGGTACATATTCCGCACCAGCAGCCCGTTTTCTACCAGCCCCACCGCGTACCCCGTGATGGCTTCCGAATGAAAATCGAACACCGCCACCACCGTCAGCATCACCGTGGCCTTGGCCTTGCCTTCGCCCACCTGGGTATAAAAATCCACCGAGAAGCCGTCGTAGCCGCCCTTGCTCAGGCTGTACGTCGGGCGTTCGCGGCGCTGCTGGGGCAGGTAGCCGTCGAGGGCCGCGTGGCCGTCGCGCTCCCAGGCCGTGTGCAGCCGCACGTCGTCGCGCTTCAAAAACGCCTTCATCCCGCTCAGGCTCACCGGCTCCTGGTCATGCGCCAAGCAGTGCCGCTCGTAGCGCCGGTACACTTCCTTCAAGTCGAACTTGCCGCCCTTGCCGGGGTTCATAAACAGGTAAAGCAGCGTCTGGGCGTGCCATTCCGCCCCGTCCACCCGCGCCCCCAGCGGAATCAAGGCTTCGGTTGACCCCTGTTTCTTGCCTATTTTCTGGGCATTTTGCAGCCCCGCCCGCTTCGGCACCAGCGTGGCCAGCGCCCGCCGGGCCGCCCGCTGCTTCAGTTCGTGTACCGTGCCGCCCGCCTGGGCATCTTCCGCCGTCACGGCCGCCGCCTTGGCCCAGGCCAGCTCCTTGGCTTGCAGCACCCGCACGTTGGCCACCCGCAGCCCGTAGAGGCGCAAGGGCCCCACCTCCGTCAGCACGGCCGCCCGCAGCGCGTCTTTGCGGGCAAAGCCCAGCGCCGCCAGTTGCGCCCGCGTGTCCAGGCCCGCCAGCAGCCGCAGCCACCCGGCCGCCTGCACCAGTTGCGCCGCCTTCGCCGCCACCGTGCCCTCCGGTGTCGCCGTCAGCCCCGCCTGGGTCGCGTAGTAATTGTAGTCGGTCGGCTGCACCGTGCGGGCGTGCAGCGCCGCGAGGGCCGAACCGGCCACCGCCAGCTCCAGGGCCTTGAGTTCGGTTTGCTCGGCTTTGAGGGCCTTGAGCAAGTCGGCCTTCGCGGGCAGCTTGGCGCGGGTCGCCGCCGGGATGCTGTCGTAGGCGATGAGGACGCGGCGCTTATCGAAGGGGTCGGGTATGTTGGCCCAGGACGTGGCCTTGCCCGCCCGGCTACGTGCGCAGCCGTTTTTCAAGGTGTCTGATGAC
>JANYFQ010000582.1 GCA_025362615.1 Hymenobacter sp.
TGAATTTCCAGCGCGTCGGTGGCTTCTTCAATCGCTTCTTCCCACTCCTGCGCAAAACTCGCATCGCGCCTGGCCGCCTCGTAGGGCGTGGAACGGGCCACCCCGGCGCACCGGGCGGCGGCCGTGGCGTTGCCGGTTTGAGCCAGTGCCGCCAGAAAGCCGCGACGCCACACCGCGAGCGGGGTTTCCTCGCGCGCGCGCGCTGAACTGTCCAAATGTGTAGGCTCCATGCTACACAAAAGTAACCCCGCTTTGGCGAATACGCGCCGGGCCGGTGAGGTTGGTGGGCTGGGTCACGGGGCGGGGGAAAAGATGTCGGGGAAGTGCCGGTGCAGCAGGGCCAGGAAGGCGGCCTCGTCGGGCACGGAGCCTTCAAAAAGCCCGCACCAATGGGCCCAGGGTTTGTTGGGGGCGCGGTAGAGCCGCAGCTCGGGTGGGGCGGCGGGCCAGCACACCACGCCCGCGCCGCCGGGGTGTTCGTGGGTCGTGCTCGGGTCGTGGCCTTTCGCCGTGTGGGTCAGCACGAAGCCCAGACGGGCGAGTAGGGCGGGGTCGGGCAGGAAGCTCATAGCGGCAGGTCGGCTACGTCCAGCACCACACCCCGGCAAAACAGCCTTCCTTTCTCCAACACGTCAAAGGCAGCACCGGGCAGCGGACTGATGACGTGCCAGTTGGCATTCAGGTCTTTCGGGTTCGCCACGGCCGTGACGGTGATGCCCAGGCGGCGGGCGCGAAAGGCGGCTTCGAGCGCCGCGTCGTCTTCCAATTCACGGATGGCTTGCGTTTCGGCCGTCGTGCATTCGTACCCGTGCCGGGCGCGGTAAAGCACGAGAGTTGTTCCGCGCCAGGCGCTTACCTCGTCGTAGATGGCCCCGCGCAGTTCCAGGTTGTCGTCGGAGTGGCCAAAACAGACGACCAGCCCGGCCGCTTTGGCTTCAGCATCTTCGGCTTCGGTTAGTTCTTCGCCCATTTCGCGGCCCGTCAGGCGGGCGGCCAGTTCTTCTTTGGTCATGGTTGTTTAGCGTTGGCAGGGTTATCGTTTGTGGGCGGGGCAACGACCGGGGGCAGGAAGCACCAGAACGGGTAGGCCAGCACGGCGGGCGCGTTGTCTTCTTCCGGGCAATGCCAGCACGAAGCGGCGTGGTTGTACCATGCAATGCGCGGGGTTTCGTCGTGTCCAGTCAGCACGGCCACAAAATCGCTCACGTTTTCGTCGGGGCCTTCGGGCGGCAACTCGTCGGCCGTGTTGCGCCAGCGGGAGGCGGCGGCGGCTTCGAGCGCGTCCACCTGGTCGAGCAAGGCCCGCACCACGGCGGGGTTGGCGGCGGCGGCGAACGCCACGTCGTGGGAGTTGGGCATATGGGGGGCGTAAAGCAGCGGGCGGCGGGCGGCGCTTTCCACGACGTTGTGTCCTTCGTACCACTCGCCTTGCGTGGCGGCGGCGGCTTTGGCCCGCAACTCAGCGCGGGCTTCGGGGGTGAGGGGGTGGGTCATGGCTGGGGGTTCGTTGGTGGTAGGGCTACGATTTGGCGGGTGCGTGTTTCTTGGGGCCAGACTGCGGCTGGCTCCGCTGCATGAAGTGGCGGGTGGTGTATTCAATGGCCCCGTAGCGGTGGCAGGTGGCGCGTAGCTCGGCCAGCAGCGCGTCGCTGGCCCCGCTCACCACGAAGCGCACCCCGGCGAAGTCCTCGACCGCAATTTCCCCGAAGGCGGCGGGGGCCGTTTCGCGGGGCTGGCGGGCCTGGTTGGGGGCGGGCGGGGGTTGAGCCGGGGCGGGGGGCGTTCGGGGCGTGGCGGGTGGCTTTGGGGCCTTGCCGGGGGGTGCGTAGCGGGCGCGGTATTCGGCAGAGGTCATCACGCTTCGTTTACTTGCAAGGCGGCGACGGAAGAAAACAGGGGGACGGAGAGCGTCAGTTTCCGTTTGCAGCCTCGGCACCGAACGGTGGCAAACGTGGGCTTGCGCTGAAAAGCGCGAAAGTCGTTCGCGTCTTGGGGGCACTCGCACACCGGGCACACGAACGCCGTGGACGGGC
>JANYFQ010000632.1 GCA_025362615.1 Hymenobacter sp.
AATGGATAAGCAAAAAAGACGCTGGAAATTGGTTTGCCCATTGTGGATATCATGTACAGTGACCTGGGAACCGCTCTAAGTGCGCCACAAGGAAGCTACCAATTACGCTATCTACGCGGCCAGCAACTCGCGCAGTTGGCGCACGGCCTGCGCGAGGGGCAGCCGGGGCGGCAGCAGCCCGGCTTGGGCGCGGGTTGCAAGCACCCACTCCCAGAGCCGGCCGAAGGTGAGGGCGGCGCGCGCCTGGGCGGCCAGCTCGCGGGCGGGCACGCCCAGGGCCAACGCCAGGGCGGCGTAGCTGGGGGCGGCGGCGGGCAGGGCGGCGGTGCGGCCCCAGGCGGCCCGCAGTTGCCGCCGCCAGCGCCACAGGTCGGCGAGGTGGGCGGGGCCTTCTACCTCCGGCTCGTGGCCGGGGCCGAGGTTGGCCCACTCGCGGAGCTGCCAGCTCAGGCCCACTTCCACGCGCCCGCACTGCCGGGGCGAAGTATGCACCACCACGCGGGGCGAGTGGCGGAGACGCAAATCGTGCCGGCGCAGGAGCTGGCACAGAGCCTCGTCCTCCAGAAACCGCACCACTGGCAGGCCGCCCACCCGGCGGTAAGCGCGGGCCGTGAGGGCCAGGCTGGCCCCGAAGTGCTGGTGGTGCCGGGGCCAGGGGTCGGCGGGCTGGGGGTCGAGGCAGTGTTCGAGTTGGGCGCGGAGCAGGTGGTAGGCTGCGTCCAGCAGCTGGGTGCGGCGCAGGGCGGGCCGGGCCGGGGCCGGCTCGGGGTCAATGTCGGGGTCGATGAGGATGCGCCCGCCCACGGCATCGGCCCCGGCCGCGATTTCGGCCTGGGTGGCGGCCAGCCAGTTGGGGGCCACGCGGGTGTCGGCGTCGGTGCTCAGGATGAGGCCGCCGGGCCGGCCCACGGCCAGCAGGCGCTGGCAGGCGGCATCCATGAGCAGGCGGCGGGCGCGGCCGACGTGCGCCTCCGCGCCCGGCAACGTCAGCACGGCCACGTACACCGGCACGGCCCGCCGCCGCCCGAAGCGCCGCACCACGGCCGCCGTGCCGTCGGTGCAGTTGTTGGCCAGCACGATGATTTCGTAGGAGTCGGGGGCCAGGCGGCGGCCCGTCAAATCGACTTGCCGGGCCAGCGCCCGCAGGGTGCCGGGCAGGTGCCCGGCCTCGTTTTTGGCCGGGATGATGACCACCGCTCGCAACGCCGGCCGGGGCGGTGGCAACTGGGCCAGCAGGGCAGCGTAGAGGCCGGCCACGGTGTCGGGGGCGGGCGCATCGGTGCCGGTGGCAGCAGCGGGGCGGGCGGCAGGGGCGGCAGTGGGCGGGCCGGCCGCAGACTGGGGAAAGTCCATGCCCAGCCCTTACGGACGTGCCTTAAAAAAGTGGGGGCGGGCGGGCAAAAAACTGAGCCATCCGGCGCAGCCCGCAGCAATTGTTAGAACGACTGCACCACCAAGCTGCGCTTGGTGGTACAGTCGTTCTGGAAACTGTTCTACTCCACCCCTACCCGCCGGTTGGCCAGCACCCGGCCCGCTGCGTCGCGCCACTGCACGGCGTAGAGGCCAGCCGGCAGACCGGCCACCGACAAGCGGGTTTCGGGGGAGAGCAGCAGGCTTTCGCGCACTGCCCGGCCCAGGGCATCGCGCAGCACGGCGGTGGCCGCGCCGGCGGGCTGCCGCAGGGTCAGGGCCCCGTGCGCGGGGTTGGGGAAGGCTGCAAACCCGGCCGCTTCGGCGGCGGCGGCGCGGGCCGTGGGCCGGCAAAAAACCGCCATCAGCTTCCCCCACAACTCGTTATCGAACGACGAAACGGCCAGCGAGCTGGCCCCGGCCGAGCGGCCCTGGCGCACCACCACCAGCCCCAGGCTGGGCACGACGTAAATTTTCTGGTCGTTTTTGCCCAGTGCGGCTATCAAATCGGCCGGCGCGTTGGGCACGAGCGGCCCGCCAAACTGCGTTTGCTGCGGCCCCGGCAGCCGGTAGCTGGCCTGCCCATTCAGCCACCAGAGGTAGCCGTAGCTGCGGTTCAGGGCCTGGCTGGGGGTGGTCATGGCCCGGAAATAGGCTGCGTCGGTGAGGATGGGGGTGCCGTCCCACTGGCCCCGTGCCA
>JANYFQ010000657.1 GCA_025362615.1 Hymenobacter sp.
GGCCAGCAGGTCGTCGTGGAGGTTAAATTCAGAAAATTTCAAAGTACAGCAAATTGGGGATGAAATGGGCTGACCTTGAAGTTGTGGGCCAGCAAACCGCTTGATTTGAAAGTAAAGGTAAGTAGCGCGGGTTTTCAACCCGTGCGTGGGCCAGGTAGCGCGGGTTTTCAACCCGCGCGTAAGCCCGCTTCAGCCCAACGTCCCGCCCGTCCAAACCACTCGCAACCCCCAAACGCCCGTACTTTGCGGGTTGAAAACCCGCGCTCTCCCCGCGCTACCCAAACGCATGGCCCTCGACCGATTTTCTGCCCAATCTGCCGGCTACGCCCGCTACCGCATCAACTACCCGCCCGAACTTTACGCCTGGCTGTTGCCCCAGTTGCGGGGCCGCGAGCGGGCTTGGGACTGCGCCACCGGCAACGGCCAGGTGGCCGTGGTGCTGGCCGACTACTTCCGCGAAGTAGAAGCTACCGACCTCAGTGAAAAGCAGTTGGCGGCGGCCGAGCGGCTTCCCAACATTCATTACCAGGTTGCCCCGGCCGAACGAACGCCTTTCCCCGCCCATTGCTTCGACCTCATCACCGCCGCCCAGGCCGTGCATTGGTTTGAGGCCGAAGACTGGCACCGCGAGGTGCGCCGCGTGGCCCGGCCGGGCGCAGTGCTGGCCGAATGGGGCTACACCTTTTGCCGCACCGACAACCACGCCCTTAACGCGGCCCTTGACCACTTCCACGACATCACGTCGGCCCCGTACTGGGACACCAACCGCCAGCACATCGCCGACGAGTACGCTCGCATTGCGTTCCCGTTCGGGGCCGTACAAACGGCGCGTTTCGCAGCGCAGCGCCACTGGGCGGTGGCCGATATGCTGGGCTACTTGCGTACGTGGTCGGCGGCGGCCAACTACGCCCGGCGCCACGGCGGTGCCGACCTCGTTGCGCTGGTGGCCGACGAGATGACGCAACGCTGGGGGCCGGGGTTGCGTGAAGTCACATTCCCGGTTTTTGCGCGGGCCGGGCGCGTGTAGCGGCGTTCTTTGCGGCATGAAGCCCCAACTTCCCTTCGCCGACCTCCGCATTCTGGAGTTGGCCGCCGTGCTGGCCGGCCCGCAAGTCGGCCAGTTCTTCGCCGAACTTGGGGCCGAAGTCCTCAAAATAGAGCCGCCCGGCGGCGACGTAACCCGCTCCTGGCGCACCGCCGCCGAGGCCGCCGATGCGCCCGTATCGGCGTATTTCGCCGCGTCCAACTGGGGCAAAACCTGTCAAACCCACGACCTGCGCCCGCCCGCCGCCCGCGCCGCCGTGCAGCAGCTCGCCATCCGCGCCGACATCATTCTCACCAGCTACAAGCCCGGCGCGGCCGAAAAACTGGGTGTTGATTACGCCACCCTTTCCGCCCAAAACCCGCACCTCATCTACGGCCAACTCACCGGCTACGGCCCTGACAGCCAACGCGCCGGCTACGACGCCGTACTGCAAGCCGAAGCCGGCTTCATGCACCTCAACGCCGCCGGCCCCGGCCAGCCACCCCAAAAAATGCCCGTCGCCCTCATCGACCTGCTGGCCGCCCATCAACTCAAAGAAGGGCTGCTGACGGCCCTCTACCAGCGCGAGAAAACCGGGCGCGGGGCGCTGGTGCAAGTCAGCCTGCTCGACAGTGCCTTAGCTTCGCTGGCCAACCAGGGCAGCACTTGGCTCCTCACGGGCCACGACCCCGCACCGCTCGGTTCTGGCCATCCCAGCATCGTGCCCTACGGCACTGTGTACAAAGGGTTTGATGGCCAGCGGCTGGTGTTGGCTGTGGGGTCGGATGGGCAGTTTGGGCAGCTTTGCGCGGCGTTGGGCCGCCCCGAATGGGCCGCTGATGCCCGCTTTGCCACCAACCCGGCGCGGGTGCAGCACCGGGCCGCGCTGGAGGCGCTGCTCACGGCCCGCATTGCGGAGGTTTCGGGCGCTGCGCTGCTGGCCGAGCTAGCACATCGCGCCGTGCCCGCCGGGGCCGTGCGCACGGTGGGCGAAGCACTGGCGCACCCCTCGGCCGCGCCCATGCTGCTGCCGGGCGTAGCATTCAGCGGCCTGCGCACGGTGGCGTTTCGGAGCGATGCCTGGGCGCGGGCCGAAACCCTGCCGCCGCCCCCGGCGCTGGGGCGCGGCTGAGGACGTTGCCGCACCATCTTTTCGCTACGTGCGTACTTGCCTGAAAATTGCTTTCTCCAGCCGCCTGCTTCTTCCTTTTCGATGGCCAAAACTTCCCCACAGTCCCGTAAAAAAGTAGCTTCTGCTGCCCCCGTCCCCGTCCCTGCTGCGGCCGACGACGTGCCCGGTGCCCCCACCGGTGCCACGGCTACCGACAACGTAGCCGTTTCCGTCGCGGGCTCGCCGGTGGAAGCCCCCGCCGACCGCCTCGACCAGATTTTCGACGGTCTGATGCAGAAATCGACGGCCAAGCAGCTCATTTTTCGCAATACCCAGGCCGCTTTCGATTGCCTGCGGCAAGTGTCGCAGGAGTTGGTGGTCGAACTTAATCAAAAGCTTAATCCACTGGATGCAAGCGTCATCATCGAGTACCGTTCCATCAACGAGATGGAGTTTCACATTCGGTTTTCGGGCGATTTGCTGGTTTTCGTCATGCACTCCAACGTCGTCACCTTTCCCGACGATTACGGCCCCATGCCCACCAAATACGTCGAAGCCGATTTTCGCCGCCGGTTTTTTGGGCACATCATGGCCTATAACTTCATGGCCGACAGCATCAAATACCAGCGCCTCAACGACCCCGGCTACCTGGTGGGCCGCCTGCTGGTGAACATCGAAAACTGTTATTTCCTCGAAGGGGTACAGCAGCTCGAACTGCCCGACAACGACATGAGCGACAACCCGATAGCGCCCGAATCCCTGCGCCTGTTCGTGGAGTCGGCCATGATTGCCGCCGTCAATAACGACCTCGTGGCCCCGCTGCTGCCCGAAATCCAAAAGATTTCCGTCAAGCAAAAAAACGAAAACCAGCAGGTAAGCCGGGGCAGCAAAGTGGGTTTCAGCTTCTCGCACGAGCAGCAGTTGCCGTTCTAGCTGGATTGGTGGGTTAGAGTCCAATCCGCGGCTCTTGACTCGCGTTGCGTACTACCCCGAAGGGGTTTCACAGCAGAGCCGGGGGTTGGCGACCGCAGGGAGCCTACCCCCGGACACGCACCCCACTCACGTCCGAACCCTGAAAGGGTTCCACAGCCTTCGGTTTGCCTGCCGTTGGTGCCGAAGGTTATTGAACCCCGTTGGGGTTCGGGCAACCCTAACCGGCTTATCCGGGGGTAGGCGCCCGTTGGTCGCCAACCCCC
>JANYFQ010000708.1 GCA_025362615.1 Hymenobacter sp.
CATGGAGCACGTGACCAAGAAGTACGACCAGAAGCTGATTTTCCGCGACACCAACGTGCACATTGAGCGGGGCGACAAAATTGCCCTCATCGGCGCCAACGGCAAGGGCAAGTCCACGCTCATGCGCCTCGTGGCGGGCACCGAAGCCCCCACCGCCGGCAAGCACCAACTGGGCCACAACGTCATCATGTCGTTCTACGCCCAGCACCAGCTCGAAAGCCTGACCCTCGACAACGAGATTTTGCAGGAAATGAGCGAGGCCGGCTCCAAGCGCAACGATATGGAACTGCGCTCGGTACTAGGCTCCTTCCTCTTCACCGGCGAAGAGGTTTTCAAGAAGATAAAAGTCCTCAGCGGCGGCGAAAAGAGCCGCGTGGCCCTGGCCAAAACCCTGATTTCGGAAGCCAACTTCCTGCTATTGGACGAACCGACCAACCACCTCGACATGGTATCGGTCAACATCCTCATCCAGGCCCTCGAACAGTACCAGGGCACGTTCATCGTCATCAGCCACGACCGGTTTTTTGTCGAAAACGTGGCCACCAAAATCTGGTACATCGAAGATTTCCAGCTCAAGGAATACCCCGGCACCTACGCCGAATACGAGCAGTGGCAGGAAGACCGCGAAAAGGCCGCCAAAAAAGCGGGTTTGCCCAGCCCCTCGGCCCCCAAGCCCACCCCCAAATCGGAACCCCACCAAAGTTCCGCGCAGGCCAAAACCGAAGCGGCCCCCGCTAAAACCGCCTCGCCCGACCAGAAAAAAGCGCTGAAAGAGCTGGCCGAAGTAGAAGCGAAAATCGATGCCCTGGAAAAAGAATTAGCCACCTACGAAAAGCAGTTGGCCGACCCGCAGATTTACCAAAATACGGCCCAATTAAAAGATACCACCCTCAAATTTGAGCTGGTGAAAAAAGAATTAATTAAACTCAACGACCGCTGGGAAATGCTGGCCGAATTGTAAGCCAACAAACCCCACAAATCAAAAGACTCTCCCAAAGCACGGTGCTTCGGGAGAGACTTTTTTTGGTTTAAAGCCAACGGTTTAGGTGCTGATGCAGGCGGAGAATAGCACTCCAAATGTTGCGGTTTACACAAAGGCCAGACTGGAAAACGGCTGTTCAGCTTTTATTCTTCAGCCCCGTTTGCGTCAAGGCCATGTTGTGGGCAGTGCTTGTTCATTTGGCTTGGTCAAACTTTGGCAGCCCTACTGTTTTTAAAACATGGTTTGCCCGGTCGACTTTGTCCTTGAACAGGGGTGAGGCGCAGCGAAACGGCGGCTTTCATTGGTCGGCGGCGAAGGGCGGGGCCGCGCCGGTTTTCTTGTCCAGCAGCAGGATTTGTTCGGCCACCACTTCGGTTACGTAGCGGCGCTGCCCGGTGGCGGGGTCGTCGTAGTGGCGGGTTTTGAGCTCGCCCTCGACGCACACGAGGCTGCCCCGGCGCAGGTAGGCTCGGGCCAGCTCGGCCAGGCCGCGCCAGGCCACGACGGTGTGCCAGCCGGTGCTGCTTTAGGGTTGCCCGGCCTTGTCGCGCCAGGTTTCGGTGGTGGCCAGCGCGAACTTCGCCACCGGCAGGTTGCCATCGAGGGCGCTGATTTCGGGGCCTTTGCCCAGGTCGCCGATGAGGCTGACTTTGTTGAGGCCGCGCATGGGGCGCAAGGTAGGGCCGGGTGGGGGAATGGCTTGGCCGGTTTGCGTAGCCGCTTTAGGGCTGCCGGGCTACCGGACACCTCAATCGGCATCGGGCCGGGCGGGCGGCGGGGCATTGCGGGCCTTTATTTCGGCTCGGATGCCCCGCAAACGCTCGTTCAGGCGCTTGCCGGAGCGAACGAAAAAGAGAATAAACAACAGCGGCAGGATGAGCGGAAAGATGCGAAAGCCGTTGTGCGCCACCGGGTAAACCGCCACGCCAGCCATCAGCCCAATGATGAATTGGTGGGTTAGGAGGGCGGTTTTTTGCTTCTTTTCCTCGGCCAGCAACTGTTCCAGGGTGAGTGCGGATGGGAGTTGGGTTTCCTTGCGTTGCGGGGGTGAGAATTGGGACGGCCCGCGGGGCCGGTGGCCCGAATGTAGGGCCGCTGGCCGTTACTTTCGTGCCATGCGCTTCCTCTCTTGTTCTTCGCTGCTGGTGCTGGCCGCCGGGTGCGTACCGCTGGGTACGCCCATCATCACGGGCACCGCGCCCGGCACTTCGGCCCAGCAGGCCGCCCCCGAATACTACGCCGACAAAGCCCTGCGCTACGCGGATTACGTCTATTCGCCCGACGTGAAAAGCGTACAGTGCTACGTGGCCACCGGGGCGCAAACGGAAGTTTTTCAGCCGCCCGTCGTGCCGCTGGGGCAGGCGCAAGGCATTGTGCTGGAGTTTGATGTGTTGGGCGCCCAGACGCAGCGCCTCACGGCCCGGCTCGTGCATTGCGACCTGGGCTGGCAGCCGTCGGTGCTGACGGATATGCAATTTCTCAACGACATCAACGAGTTTCTGCTCACCGACTACCGCACCGGCGTGGGCGGCAAGGTACCGTATTACCACTACCGGCTGCCGGTGCCGAAGGTCAAAATCAGCGGCAATTATTTACTCGTGGTGCAGGGGCCGGGCGGGGTGCCGCTGCTAAGCCGGCGGCTACTGGTGTACGAAAACCAGGTGCAGGTGGGCCTGCGCCCCGGCATTGTGGCCGGCGGGGCCGAGCGCTACACCCGGCAGCAACTCGATTTCGTCATCAACTACGCCGGGGCCAACCTCGTGAACCCGGCCGCCGAAGTGAAAGTGGTGCTGCGCCAAAACTACCGCTGGGACAACGCCCGCTACAACCTCGCCCCCACCTTCGTCCGCGATGCCGAGCAGCGGTTGGATTACCAGTATTTCAACCTCGAAAATACCTTTCCGGGCCTGAGCGAGTACCGGTTTTTTGACACCCGCTCGCTACAGGCCCCCGGCCTGGCCGTGCAAAGCATCGACTTGAAAGCCAACCCCGTGCAGGTCAAGCTGGCCCTGGAAGTCACGCGCAACGGCCTGGCCTACAACCAGTACGTGGACACCAACGGGCAGCGCGTGTTCGAGAGCCGCGAATACGGCGACGGCCGCAGCAATGCCGACTACGCCGACGTAACCTTCCAACTCGCTGCCCCTTCGCCCGCGCCCGGCCCCGTGTACGTGCTGGGTGCGCTGACGGACTGGCAGTTAAAAGACGAGTTTCGACTGACCTACGACGAGGCCGCCGGCCGCTATACTGGCCACGCCCTGCTCAAGCAAGGTTACTACAACTACAGCTTCGCCGTGGCCGGCGCGGGCGGCACGGCCGACGAAACCTACTTCGAGGACACCCACAACCAAACCGAAAACCAGTATGATTTGCTGGTGTACTACCGCCCACCCGGCACCCGCACCGACCTGCTCATCGGCTACCAGCAGACGGGTTTCAACAGCCGGCAGTAACGCGGGGTTGAGGCCCGCGAGGCACGGGCCTTCGCCCGGCTTTTTGCCCGGTTGCGCCCCGGCCGTAACCCGGCACCAGCGCCCGCCGTTGCAGGCGACACAGCGCGGGGCAATGGTCCGGCACGGTTTTGCATTGACTGATTTTTCGCCGATTTCTTACGTTCTGACGCACGGGTTGAAAACCCGCGCTACCTCAAATTATGACTACTAACTTCCTGCGCTGCTTTCGCGTTGCCGCTCTCATTGCTTTGCCAATCAGTGCTTTCGCGCAAGGCGCGAAGCCCGACCCGCAAATCCTGGCCCAGTTCGGCTCGTTTGAAAACGCGGGCCTGCAAAAGTTCATCGACAGCAAAGGCCAGCAGATGAACCGCGTGTCGGATAAGCCCGGCGATTATGGGTTTACCATCGTCGATTCGCCGGTCATCAACGCCTTTGCCACGCCCGACGGGCACGTGTATTTCACGCGGGGCATTATGGCGTATTTCAACAACGAAGCGCAATTTGCCGGGGTGCTGGGGCACGAGTTGGGCCACATCACGGCCCGCCACGGGCAGAAGCAGCAGACGCGCTCCACGATTGCCAGCGTGTTGCTGGGCGTGGGGTCGATGGTGTCGAGCCGGGTGGCCTCGCTGGCGCAACCGCTCTCGCAGGGCCTGGGCGTTTTGTTTCTCAAATACAGCCGCGACAACGAGAACGAAGCCGATGGCCTGGGGGTGAAATATTCGACCAAAATCGGCTACGATGCCGCGCAAATGGCCGATTTTTTCACTACCCTGCAACGCACGGAGGCGCAGAGCGGAGCCGGCGGCATCCCGACGTTTCTCTCCTCGCACCCCAATTCGGCCGACCGCTACCAGCGCGTGAAGGGCCTGGCCGCCCAGCAAAAAAGCACCCTCGGCAAAACCAAGCTCAACGTAAATCGCGACGGCTACCTCCGCGCCATTGAGGGCCTGCCCTACGGCGACGACCCGCGCCAGGGTTTCGTGGAGGGCGGCGTGTTCTACCACCCCGGCCTCAAGTTTCAGCTTCCCATTCCGGCCGGCTGGAAGTCACAAAACACCCCCGACCAGTTCCGCATGAGCGAGCCCAACGGCAAGGCCCTGCTCGTGTTCACGGCCGCCCCCGGCGCAACCCTCGAAGCCGCCGCCCAGGGCCTCGCCCAACAGCTTGGCCTGCAAAGCCCCACGGCCCAAAAAACCACCATCAACGGCTTCCCCGCCCTCACCATCGAAGGCGACCAGGCCGCCCAACAAGGCCAGCAGCAGGCCCCGGCCCACACCCTCACCTACCTCATCCAGGACGGGCAATCCATTTTCGCCCTCATCGGCCTTGCCGCCCCCGCCACGTTTGGCAGCTACGCGCCGCAGTTCAGCGCCTCGGCGCAAGGCTACAGCCGCCTCACCGATGCCGCCCGCCTGGGCCGCCTGCCCGAGCGCGTACGCATCAAAACCGCCGCCAAGCCCACCACGCTCGCCGCCGCCTTCAGCGCCAACGGTGTGCCCGCCAAGCGCCACGAAGAATTAGCCATTCTCAACGGTATGAAAACCACCGACCGGCTGAGTGCCGGGCAGCTTTATAAAGTGGTGGGAAAGTAAATAATGACTTGGTTGCTTGTGAATTTACAAGCCCGTTGCTTATCACGCTGAGTTGTAAGATTCTTGGTACGACGTGAGGGAAAACCAAGAAATTTCAGTCCCAGGCAGTACTTGCGGCGTATTGAGTAAAAATCAAGTCTTTAGTAACCAGTACGAGATTTTCGACATGGGCTTGGGCGATAATGATGCGGTCGAACGGGTCGCGATGGTAAAAAGGTAGCGCGGTCAGCTGTTGAACGTGGTCGAAGGTGATGGGCAGTAACTCGATTGCATTTTCGGTCATAAACTCTGCTACCTGTGTCAAACTTCCGCGCATTTCCAGTTTATTAAGGCTCGTTTTGATGCCCATTTCCCAGATGCTGGCAATGCTCACAAAGCATTTATTGGTGGGTTCTTCAACTAGATTTTTAGCAGTGGTGCTCAACTGCTCATCCGCGTTGAAAAACCAAATAAGCGTGTGCGTGTCAAGTAATAAATCCATCACATATACTCTTTGAAATCATCAAGCGGTTCATCAAAGTCCTCGCGCATTTTAAAAAAACCTTTGGCGGCCCCAAACTTACGGGGCTTGAGCGGATGCGAGGCAACAGCCTTGGCTTTCAATGATTCAACAAAATCCAGCACGTCCTGCCGAAGGTTGGCTGGAAGGCTGGAAATCTGGTCGTATAGTTGAAGGTTGGTCATGGCGATGGAAAATAAGGTAGGCTGAAATTACGGGAACTTCGGGTACTTGTCAAAATCAGGCTTGCGCTTCTCCAGAAAGGCGTTTTTGCCTTCTTTGGCCTCGTCGGAAAGATAATAAAGCAGCGTGGCGTTGCCGGCGAGTTCCTGGATGCCGGCCTGGCCGTCGAGTTCGGCGTTGAAGCTGGATTTGAGCAGGCGCAGGGCGAGGGGGCTTTTTTCGAGCATTTTATGGCACCAGGCCACGGTGGTTTCTTCGAGCTTTTCAAGCGGCACCACTTTGTTCACCAAGCCCATGTCGAGGGCTTCCTGGGCATCGTACTGGTCGCAGAGGAACCAGATTTCGCGGGCTTTTTTCTGGCCCACCACGCGGGCTAAGTAGCTGGCCCCGAAGCCGCCATCGAAGGAGCCAACCATCGGCCCGGTCTGGCCGAAGCGGGCGTTTTCGGCCGCAATGCTGAGGTCGCAGACGACGTGCAGGACGTGGCCGCCGCCGATGGCCCAGCCCGCCACCATCGCCACGACGGGCTTGGGAATGGAGCGGATAAGTTTCTGCAAGTCAAGCACGTTGAGGCGGGGCGTGGCATCTTCGCCGATGTAGCCGCCGTGGCCGCGCACACTTTGGTCGCCGCCCGAGCAGAAAGCCCGGCCGCCCTCGCCGGTGAGGATGATGACGCCGATGTCGGGGCGGTCGCGGCAAACGTGCATGGCCTCAATCATTTCCGACACCGTAAGGGGCGTGAACGCGTTGTGAACCTGCGGGCGATTAATGCTGATTTTGGCAATGCCGCCGTGCTGGGTGAAGAGGATTTCGCGGAATTCGCGGATGGGGGTCCAGGTGATGGGTTCCATAATAGTTCGCACAGAGTTTAGAGCGAGGAAAAAGGAGTTTTTAAAGGAGGTGCTTTTAGGCAGCAAAAGCCTTTTTGACGGCGGCACGATATTCCTCAAAAAATGCGGCGTTGGTGCGCGAGTCGGTGAAAATTTCGAGGATGGCCGCGCCGGTTTCGGGCGCAAAGAACGTGGCTAATGCAGTATCAAGCCCATCAAAATCAGTGACGGGAAAGTAAGCGAGGTTGAAATCTTTGGCCGTGTTTTCGGCGGTGAGGGTCTGGCGGGTTTCAAAAAACTCGTCCAATTCAGGCTGTTGGCGAGGGCCGTCGATGATGCGGAAAATGCCGCCGCCGTGGTTATTGAAAAGCACGACGCGCAGGTTGGGCACGGGGTAGTTGTGCCAAAAGGCGTTGCGGTCGTAAAAGAAGGCCATGTCGCCGGTGAGCAGCACGACGGGCTGGTTGGGGCGGGCCAGGGCGTAACCCACGGCGGTGCTGGTGCAGCCATCGATGCCGCTGGTGCCCCGGTTGGCGAAGACTTCAACCCCGGCGCTTATTCCCAAAATATTAGCGTAGCGCACCGTCATTGAATTAGCTAGGTGCAGCGCCGTTCCCGATTCCAGCTTTTGAAGAACGTCAGCAATGGCAGCAAACTCGGTCAATGTTGTCCGGCCAGAATCGGCAAAAAAACGCTTCAACGCTCGCATTCCATTTGCGTCGGCTTCCGACCAAGCTTGATGAAACGGGGAAGTGGCTGATTCAACCGCCGAGTATCCGCCCAGAATGGCGGAAAAAAACGCCGCTGGTTCTGCATATACCACATCGGTAAATGCCCGAAACGTGTCGGCAGCCTCACCAGCCGAAAGGACGTGAATATGACGCTTCGGCGGGTTATTTCTCAGGAACAGTTTTAATGATTTTGAAATCAACGACAACCCACAGGTGATTAGCAAATCTGGGCGCAGGGTCTGCGGCGGAACTTGTGGCACAAATATATCTTGAGCCGTAATTGGGTCGGACGCATTAATCTGACCCAGGCAATCGGCCACCACGGTGGCGTATTTAGCCCCAATAAAATTTTGTAAACCAGCTAGGACTGCGAAGTCAGCCGACTGCTGTCCTAAAACCACCAGCGTGCGTTCAGACGCGATGATGGCTTCGCGTATTTCAGTCCAACTTGTAGGCAGCGCGGTCGAAGCAGGGGCAGGAATTTTTCGAATAATTTTTACATCCTGCTCGTACCGAATTTCCTTCCCCGCTTTCGGATAAAACGGTTCGCGCAACGGCACATTTATCTGTACCGGACCTGACGGGGAACTACTGGCCAAATTAATGGCCTCGTTAATTATCCGCTCCGAAAACCACTTCGCATCGGGATGTGAAGTATCAACCGGAAACTCAAATGCGCCCTTTGCGTGGGCACCGTACAAATTGCGCTGCCGAATGGTCTGCCCGTCAAGCTGGTCAATCCACTCCGGCGGTCGGTCGGCGGTGAGGATTAACAGCGGCACTTGCTGAAAAAACGCTTCGGCCACGGCGGGCGCGTAGTTGAGGCCCGCCGAGCCGCTGGTACACACCAATACCACCGGCCGCTTGGTGGCCAGGGCCATACCGAGGGCAATGAAGGCCGCCGCGCGTTCGTCGGGCACGACGCGCACCCGACCTCGAAACGCGGGGTGCCGCGCAAAGGCCAGCGTGAGCGGAGCCGAGCGCGAACCGGGCGACAGCACCACGTCGGTGAGGCCGTGGCGGGCGCAGATTTCGGCGATGTTGTAAACGACCTGCATTTTTTTGATTGGTTAATTGCTGAATTGTTGAATTGTTTTTTGGGAGGCGGGGCTGACGGAGCTGGCGGCCGTTTAGCGCTTGCGCTGGCGACAGTTTAGCGTGCAACCCGCAACTGTCGTCAGCATCAATTCATAATCAATCCGATGGTCTGCATTTTCAATTCGGTTTCGCGCCACTCTTTGGCCGGGTCGCTATCGACGGTGAGGCCGGTGCCGGCGTAGAGAACGGCTTCGGCGGGGCGGAGCTGGAGGCAGCGCAGATTGACGAAAAGACGGGCCGTGCCGGGCGCGGCGATGTTTACCGGGCCGAGGAAGCCGCTGTAGTAGGCGCGGTCGTAGCCTTCGTGGCGGTGCAGGAAGTCGAGGGCGGGCATTTTGGGCATCCCGCCCACGGCGGAGGTGGGGTGCAGCAGGCGCAGCATATCGGTGCCGAGGCTGGGGTGGAGCACATTCCGCAGGTGTACCTCGAAATCGGTGCGCAGGTGCAGCAGGCCGCCGGCCACGACGGTGCGGGGGCCGGTTTCGTGGTACTCGCGCAGGCGCAACTGCTTGAAGCAATTGACGATGTAGCGGGCCACCATCGCCTGCTCTTCGATTTCCTTCTGCCGCCAGATGGCGTTTTTTGGGGTGAGGCCGGGGGTGAGCGGCTGGGTGCCGGCGAGGGCCATCGTGCGGAAATGGCCGTCGGCCGTGACTTCGGCCAGCACCTCCGGCGTAGCACCCAGCCAAGTGCCAACGCCCGGCGCACTCACCAGCGAAACAAAGGCGCGGGGGTAAGCCACGCACAGTTGCTCGAAGGCTGCAAACGCATCAAATGCAGCGGGTAAGGGCCGCCGGGCAGCCCGCGACGACACCACTTTCAGCACTTCGCCGGCTTGCATGGCGGCCACGCCGGCCCGCACCAGGGCTTGGTATTCGGCTTCGGTAGCGCAGTGGGGCACGGGCTGCGGGCTGTGCGGCCAGGGCAAGGCAGCGGGCGGGGTTTCGGGCGAAGCAGCGGCGGCGGCCAGCGCCCGGCGCAGTTCTTTTTGCAAGCCCGCGTCGGTGCCAACAATTTCGCCGTCAGGGTTCAGGCCCGCCGCGTGTGGCAGAAAAAGTGCCGGGTTGCGGTCGGAGTCGCGGAAGGGAAAAAAGGCGAAACCGGCCGGGGCGGCCACGTCGAGGGCCGGCGGCAATCCGGCGTAAGCCGCTGCCAGGCTACGGCTTAGCAGCAACTGCGGATGCGGGGCTTTCGGCTCGCGCCACAGGGCCAGCGGGCGGGCGGTGGCCACGGCCCAGGCGCAGGCGCGGCGCAGCAGCAGCGAGGTATCGGCGGGGGCCGTGGGCATCAGGCGGCGGGGGTTGCGGCGGTGGCCGGGGCGGGCGGCAGGTCAATCACGGCCATCGTCAGGCGACTGATGCAGACGAGTTTATCGGTGCCTTCTTCGGTAATGCGGATTTCCCAGACCTGCGTGGCGCGGCCGATGTGGACGGGCGTGGCCAGGCCGCGCACCCAACCCGCACGCACCCCCCGGACGTGGTTGGCGTTGATTTCGAGGCCCACAGCGGCTTGCTGGTGGCGGTCGGGCAATTGCAGGCTGGCGGCAATGGAGCCCAGGGTTTCGGCCAGCGCCACCGAGGCCCCGCCGTGCAGCAGGCCCATCGGCTGATGGGTGCGGCCATCGACGGGCATCCGGCCTTCGAGGCGGCCATCGGGGTGCAAGGCGGTCAGTTCGATGCCCAGGGCGTGGGCCAGGGTGGGGCGGGCATCAACCCAGGAAATCAC
>JANYFQ010000047.1 GCA_025362615.1 Hymenobacter sp.
CTCGGAGGGCGTGGTGCCTGCCGTGCCCCCGGCCAGCCCGATGCTGGCCCCGAAGCTCGGCCCGGTGCTGGGCGCGGCGGCTTCGGGCCGGTAAACGTACTCGATGCGGTTGGAGCCCTCGTAGAGCTTCACCTGAAACGAAATGCTGGGGGCCACGCCCTGGTAGCTCCACTTCCAGTTCAGCCACTCAAAGGTAAACACCCGGTTGGGGCTGGTGCCGGTGGTGAGGTAGCTAGCGCGGGAAGTGGCCCCGATGCCGCTCAAATCGTCCCAGAGCGGGGCCAGCAGGGGTTTTTCGGGTACACCGTTGGTGCCGCTCAATTCGTTGCCCACGTTGTAGGTGGCGTTGGCATTGAACGACAAAAAACCGTTTGAGCACGCCTTCACGCCGGTGTAGCTGATGCCGTCGAAAACGAAGGCAAAGTCCAGCGGCAGCAATGTCGGGCCGGAGGTCGCGTCGTCGTCGCGTAGCACGGGCACGTTGGTGGCCGTAGCGGGCAGGGCCGCAAAGGTGCCCGCCGAGGCCGCAAACGTGTAGTTGCTTACCTGCGCCAGGGCCGGGCCGCCCGCCAGCAACGCCGCGCCGAGGCCCAGGGCCAGCGGCAATTTTCGGAAGAAGTGCTTCATTAGAAAAAAAGAAGAAGAAGGGGAAAACAAAACGCCAACTTTGCAGTAGCCCGGTTGGCCGTTGCAAAGTTGGCGCTTATTTGTTTGCCCGGTTTGGGTGGTACATCGCCCTAATCTCTCCAACCTTCATCACTGCCCCAAAAGCCGCACCCCGAAGCTCACCACCTGCGTGTCCGGCCCCTGCCCGGCCTTGAAAAGCTGGTTCATGTTGTACTTGGCGAAAAGCGTCAGGTTGCGGAAGCCGAGGGTGCCTTGCAGGCCGTATTGCAGGTTTTCCATGTTGTAGGCGTTGTAGTCTTTGTCCTTTTTGGTGTCGCCGTCGGCGGTGTATTTGAGCTTGGTCCACGTCAGGAGGCGGTAGCCGACGAAGCCGCCCACTCCGATGCTGAACGTGGGCTTGTAGTGGCTGTCGTGCAGGCGCAGGTTCAGCATCAGGGGCAGGTTCACGCTGGAGGTGGCGAGCTTCGTTTTCTGGTACTGGCGGCCGGCGTCGGCTTCGCGCACCACGTCGGTGCGGCCGTTGGCGTTCACCCACTTGTCGTTGCCGTTGAGCATATAGTTGTTGAAGGCAAACTCGGGGCCGATGTTGAGCCGCAGCGGGCTGTGCTTGCCGCCGAGGCGGATGCGGTAATCGAGGCCGATGTTGACGTAGCGCGAGCCCAGGGTGCGCAGGTCCACGGCTTCGGGCTGGCCGGCGGCGGTGACGTACGCTTTCTGATTAACGAAGCCGCTCACGCCCACGTCCACCACCAGAAACGACTTGCCGTTCTGGTTTTCGTACGCCGTCTGCCGGATGGAGTCGCGCTTGGCCTGGCGGTCGGCCCGGTCGGCGGCGGCGCGGGGGCGTGTCCCGTTGTTCTTGTCGAGGTTCACCACCATCCCGAACTTCTTTTCGAGCAGCACCTCCACGCGGTTGCTGGCCGCCGATTGGCCGGGCACGGGCTTGTGGCTCGTCACGCGGATTTGCTCCGGCAGGTTCTGCCCCGGCCGGTCCTTGTCGGGGTAGAACTCCATCGTTACCTGGGCGTTGGTGCCGCTGCGGGCCGCTGCTTCGGCTTGGTTGATGTAGCCCGCCAGGCGCGAAGTGAGCGAGTCGAGCTGGTATTTTTTCAGCTCGCGGAGCTGGGCCGCGTCGCGCACCATCAGCGTCAGTACCGCCTGGTTGGGCAGCCGGATGACGATGGTATCGGTGGGTTGGGGCACGGCTGCGGGCGGCGCGGCGGCGCGGGCCGCAGCAGAGCCGCCCGTCAAAAGAGCCGCCGAAAAAACAAGCGAAGCGAAGGGCGAAAAAATGCGTTGCATGAGCAGGAAGGGCCATCGGCCCGGTTAAAGTTGAATGGATTTGCTGACGGTGCGCCGGCCCAGGCGGGCCTCCAGCG
>JANYFQ010000082.1 GCA_025362615.1 Hymenobacter sp.
TACGAGCAACAACAACTTCTTCGTCACGACCGACGCCAGCAGGCTCAATGTCTACAACAGCGGCGGCGGCAACACCGCCTACACCTTTGGTGGCTACCGCGCCCTGACCGGGGCCGATGCCGCCAGCTTCTCGGCCCTCAACACGGCAACATTTGCCCTGACCGACGCGGCCAACGATAACCGCCTCTTCGAGAACCCCCCGGTTGGTAACCTGCTTATTACCAAGGGTACCACGACTACCACGGGGGGGGTCACGACTATCACGGGCTACGGCAACAACGTGCAAAGCCCGCTCGAATCGAAGGGCGTGGCCGTGAGCGGCGTGAGCGACGACTACGAGGGCGACACGCGCCCCAGCACCAGCGTCGTCAACGGCGGCGGCACTGCCCCCGACATTGGGTCGGATGAGTACGACGGCAAGCCAGGTACGCCCATCACCTACGCCGGTGCCCAGCTCACCCAGCAAACGGCCGCAGTAAACCGGGGTACCACCAACCAGGCCATCATCCGCATCCAGGTGAACGCCGCCGGGCAGTTGCCGGGCGCGGCCGTCACCTCGTTCACGGTGCGAGCCTTTGGCACCACCAGCCTCGCTGACCTCGGCCCCAACGCCCGCATCTATTCGACCGGCGGCAGTACCACCTTCAGTACGTCCACCGCTTTCAGCAACGCCACGGCAATTGCCTCACCATCGACTTCGGCATTCACGATTTCCAGCACCAGCGCTTCGGGCCTGGCCCTGGTATCGGGAGCCAACTATTTCTGGCTCACGTTTGACATCGTGGCGGGTGCTACGCCCGGCAACGTGGTGGATGCCGAAGTAACGAGCATCGCCGTACTCGACGGTGGTGCCACCACCCTCTACCAGCCTACCAGCAACGGTGCCCTCACCGGCGGTACGGTCCTCACGGCCCCGGCCGGCAACCGCTCCATCAACGGGCCGATGAACGGCAACTATGCCGTGGGCAGCATCCAGCCGGGCAGCCCCACCACCGGGCCGTTTGCCAACCGCTACTACAGCACCCTGAAGGATGCTCTCATCGACCTCAACATTCGGGGCGTGAACGCCAATACGTTCCTGCTGCTCACCAGCCCTAGCACCACGCCCTACAGCACGGGCAATGGCGAAACGATGCCTATCGCCATCGGGGCCATCGCGGGGGCATCGGGCAGCACAACGGTCACCATCAAGCCGTTCACGAACACGCAGCCGCTCATCACCTTTGCCAGCACTGCCACCAACGGGGTTCTTGCCTTGACGGCGGGGGCCACCAACATCATCATCGATGGGTCGGCCCTGGGTAGCACTGCGCAGGACCTGACCATCGAAAACACGGCGGCAACGGCTACGTCCAACTACATTGTTGCCATCAACCCGTCGGCCGCTACCACGGCTACCACCAGCAACAACCAGCTACTGAACACGAAACTGCAAGGTGCTTCCACCACGGTGCCGTCGTTCGGCGTTTTGGTGAACACGGCGAGTGGCAACACCATTCAGAACAACACGTTCTCGAAGATGAACGTGGGCATCCAGCTTGTGGGGGCCACAACAACGGCCCTTGACGCGGGCAATAAGGTAACCGGCAACCTGGTGGGTCTGCCGGGCACCGGCAACGGCCTGGCCCTGGAAGGCATCCGGGCCACCAACCAAACCGGGGTAATCATTGAGGCCAACGAGGTGCAAAACCTGGCAGTGGGCGGCAGCTTTAGCGGTAATTTGCAGGGCATCGTGCTCTCGAACACCCAGGGCGCCATCGTGAACCGGAACTCGGTACACGACATTGCTTACAGCGGCACGAGCACCGCCAAACTCTACGGCATCACCACGGCCGCAGCGGCGTTTAATGCTGTGGGCAGCCCCAGCAACAACGTGTTCGCCAACAACTTCGTGTACGGCCTAACTTCGTCGGCCACCAGTGCTTCGTGGAATACGAGCGGTATCAACAACAACGGCGGCTACGGCGACAAGTACTACCACAACACGGTGTACCTCACCGGGGCACTCTCGGCCGCCGGCGGCACGGCCGGCTCGGCGGCGTTCAGCAACGGCACGGGTATCCTTCCGGGAGCCGCTACGGCCATTGATGTCCGCAACAACATCTTTGCTATCAACGGCGCTACCGGCGGCAATGCCACTACGCCGCTCTACGCGCACTACACGACCCTGACCGCGCTGACGAACACCACGCTCGACAACAACGACCTCTTTGCCGTAGCCGGTGTCACCGGGCTGGGCCGCATCGGCCGCTACAGCGGCGTAGATTACGCCACCCTGGCGGGCACGGCCCCCACCTGGCGCAGCGGCACCGGGCAAGAGGCCAACTCCATCAGTGTGCTGCCGCCTTTCGTATCGGCCACCGACCTGCACCTGGCGAACACGAACGCCAACGCGCCGTCCTTCAGTGCGGCGGGTGCTCTTATCACCCCCGCCATTACGCGCGTTACCAACCGCGATTTCGACGATGAGGTGCGCCCGCAGGGCGGCACCCGGCCCGACATTGGGGCCGACGAATTCAACCTGCCCGCCAAGGACTTTGGCATCACGGCCCTCGTGGCCCCCACCGGTACGCCGTGCTACACCGGCCCGCAGCCGATAACGGTGACGATTAAAAACTTCAACGCCACTCCCGAAACCAACATCCCGGTGAGTGTGGTCGTGACACAGCCCGACAACACTACCGTGACCGTGAC
>JANYFQ010000211.1 GCA_025362615.1 Hymenobacter sp.
GGCGTACCGCTCACCACGTCACCAATTCCTGCTCGTGCCCGGCCCGGAACAGCACGCTCTGCTTCTTGCCACCGGCCTCCAGATTGAGGATATTGGACTGGTCAGCAAACATATCCAGCAGCACAGCCTGCCGGATTTGCAGGCCGGCCATTGTGCGGGGCAGTGCCACCTTGCAGTAGAGCCAGTGAGCGTCTTTTTCGGCCTGCATTCCCAAAAATTGCAGTCCGAGCGGGGTGCCACCCGAAGCGGTTTTCACCACAAACTGCCGCCGCAGGTACTCGGCCGTGCGGGCGCTGGCCAGCGGACCGGGCGTGGCCAGCCGCACCGGCACTTTTTGCCCCTGGCTCAACGCCTTTTCAAAGTCATCAGTGAAGACCTTGATGCTGATTTCGAGCTGTTTCTGCGGCCCGTTGTAGCGCATCTCGGTGATGCTGGCGTGGTAGGCGTGGCTGGGGGCCAAAAGCAGCAGCCAGGCAAGCAGTAAGTTCATGGTCACGGTGCGAAGCGGGGCTTTGGTTAATGCTTCCCAAAGGCTTTGAGGATGGGCTTGAGGATGATGACGTAAGCCATCAAGCTCAAAATCAGCATTGTGCCCACGCGTTGCGCCCCTTCCATGAACTTATCCGACGGCTTGCGGCGCAAAATCATTTCGTAGAGCAAGAACACGACATGGCCGCCATCAAGGGCCGGAATGGGCAGCAAGTTCATGAAGGCCAGCACCATCGAGAGGCCGCCGGTCATCGTCCAGAACCGGAGCCAATCCCATTGCCCGCCATACTGCTGGGCGATTTCGATGGGGCCGCCCAGGCTTTCGGAGGCTTTGGCCTCGCCCCGGAATATCTTGCCGATGGCCGTGGCCTGCAAGCTCAGTACGCCGAAGGCTTTTTTGGCCCCGGCGGGCACCGCCTCGCCCAGCGAAAACTGCCGCTGCTGCAATTGCAGCGTCGCTTTGCGCTCGAACCCGATGCGGCCCGACTCGCTCACGGCCACGCTCAGGGCCAGGGGCTGGCCGGCGCGGGTGACTTGCAGGGCCGTTTTCTTGCCCGCGTTGCGGAGCAGGGCCGCTTGCAATTCATCAAAAAACTGCACCGGCTGCCCGCCGACGTTGGTGATGATGTCGCCCGCCTTCAGGCCGGCCTCGGCGGCGGCGGAGCCGGCAATCACGCGGTCCACCGAAAACGGCTCGCGGGGGCGCACAAACAGGCTGTCCTGCTGCTGCCCCATGCTGTCCATGAAATTGAGCGGCACGTTCACGTCGAGCAACTGCCCGTTGCGCTCCACGGTGAAGTAGGAGTGCGAGCCGAGCAGCACTTCGGGCTTGTAAATCTGGTCGAACTCGTTGAACGGGCGGCCGTTGATTTTCACGATTTTGTCGCCCGTCCGAAAGCCCATCGTGCGGCCCAGGCCGTTGGGCAGGATGCCAAACCGGGCTTCCGAAGCCGGCAAATACTGCTCGCCGTAGTTGAAGGTGAGGGCCGTGAAGATGACAATGCCCGTGATGACGTTCATGATAATGCCGCCGAGCATGACCAACAGCCGCTGCCAGGCCGGCTTCGAGCGAAACTCGTCGTCCTGCGGCGGCCCGGCGAGCGCGTCGGCATTCTGGGTTTCGTCCACCATGCCGTGGATTTGCACGTAGCCGCCGAGCGGAAACCAACCAATGCCGTACTCGGTGTCGCCAATTTTCTTCTTCAACAGCGCGAAGTTGAGGACGTTGGGCAGCGGGAAAAGAAAGTCGAAAAAGATGTAAAACTTATCGACCCGAATTTTAAAAAGCTTGGCGAAGGCAAAGTGCCCGAATTCGTGCAAGCCCACGAGAATAGACAGGCCCAGGATGAGCTGGCCGGCCATGACGAGAATTTCCAAAAGAGAAGGATTTATTAGGAAAGCGTAAAATTACGACGGGTTTGCGGGTAGCTGTTGGCTTGTAGCTGATGGCTGTTAGCCAATGGACCCGTTTTCTGTTTTTGTTTGAGCAAAAGGCATCAACCCATAGCTAATGGCCAAAAGAACCCGCCACGCGCCGCGCCTCGGCATCGGTGGCTACCAAATCGTCCAGCGAAGGTTCGGCCACGAACGGCACCCGCGCCAGGGCATCGGCCACGATGTCCGACATCTGCCGAAAACCTACTTTATCGGCCAGAAACGCGGCTACGGCCACTTCGTTGGCCGCGTTGAGGACGCAGGCGGCGTTGCCGCCGCGCCGCATGGCCCCAAACGCCAGCTCTAAATTGGGGAACGCCGCCCGGTCGGGGGCCTCGAAGGTGAGGGTCGGATAAGCAAGAAAACTGAAGCGCGGAAACTGGTTGGGCAGCCGCTGCGGGTAGCCCAGCGCGTACTG
>JANYFQ010000114.1 GCA_025362615.1 Hymenobacter sp.
CTGCGCGACATCGGCTTCCACTTTCCCGACACCGACCCTGCCTACAAGGGCGTGGACTCGAAAAAGCTGCTGGCTCACACCATGCACCTGCTGCGCGAAAAGGGCTACGAGCTGGGCAACGTGGACTCGACCATCTGCCTCGAGCGCCCCAAAATCAACCCCCACATTCCTGAAATGCAGCGGGTGCTGGCCGAGGTGATGGGGGTGGAGGCCGACTTGATTTCCATCAAAGCCACGACCACCGAAAAGCTGGGCTTCGTGGGCCGGCAGGAGGGCGTGGCCGCATATGCTTCGGTGCTGATTGTGAAGGCCTGACAGTAGCTGTTCAGTGGTCGGGCGATTTGCCCGACCACTGCTTCGCCCCGTCCAACAATTCAACAATTCAACAATAAAACAATTCACCCACCCATGAAACTCCCGTCGTTTTTCCTGTTGCTGGCGTTGGCTGTGCCTGCTGCCGCCCAAAAAGTCAAGGTCAAAACCAAGTCGTCCGGGGTGCCGGCCGCTGCCCCGGCTCCGGCCGAAATTATGATGCCTGCGTCCGTGGCCCCGCCTACCAGGCAGGCACCCGTCGAAGCCGATTGGAAGGACCACTACGCCGCCCAAATCATGGCCGAACGGCTGCGGACGCACTTGGCCGTGCTGGCTTCGGACGAGTACGAGGGCCGCCTGACCGGCGAAAAAGGGCAACACCTGGCCGCTAACTACGTGGCTACGCAGTTCAAAACCGCTGGCCTGACCGGCCCCGTGGCCGCGAACGCCGCCAACCCGTACTTGCAGCCCTTCCAGCTCGAACACCTGGCCTGGGGCACCGACCCGACCCTGGCCGTGGGCAAAACCAAGTACAAGTGGCTCATCGACTTTTACGGGCGCGGCGATGCCGGCTTCGACAAGGAAACCCTGGTGCAGCCAGTGTTTGTGGGCTACGGCATCGAACAGCCCGGCTACTCCGACTACGCCGGCAAAAGCCTGGTGGGCAAGGACTTGCTGATTATGGAAGGCGAACCCGTCGCCGCCGACGGCACCCCGCTCCTGGGCCTGGGCGGCGAACCCAGCAAGTGGGGCCGCGACTACCGCGCCAAAGCCGCGCTGGCCGCTCAAAAAGGTGCCCGCAGCGTGTTTTTTGTGAGCTTCGACCCCAACGCCAATTTCGCCAAGTACGCTGCCCGCCTCGCGCCCGCCCTGGCCAAGCCGAGCATTGTGATGGCCGGGGAGAAGCCCGACCGTGCGCCGTCGTTCTTCGTGTCGCCGGCCGTGGGCTACGCGCTACTGGGCGCCCGGCCCGAGGCCGTGCGGGCGTACCTGGACAAGATTAACGCGGCCAAAAAGCCGGTGGGCAGCCCGTTCAAGACGGGGAAACTGAAAATCAAGGCGGCCAAAGTCCGCACCCCGTTTGGCACCGAAAACGCCCTGGGCTTCATTGAGGGCAGCGACCTCAAGGCTGAGGTGCTGGTGGTTTCGGCCCACCACGACCACCTGGGTGTGATTGACGGGCAGGTGTACAACGGGGCCGACGACGATGGCTCCGGCACGTCGGCCATCCTCAACCTGGCCGAGGCCTTTGCCCGCGCCAAAGCCGAGGGCCACGGCCCGCGCCGCAGCCTGCTTTTCCTGAGCGTAACCGGCGAGGAAGAAGGGCTTTACGGCTCGGAATACTACGCCGGCCACCCGGTGTTCGAGTTGAAGAACACCGTGGCCGACCTCAACGTGGATATGGTGGGCCGCACCGACACCGACCACGAGGGCAAGCCCGATTACGTTTATGTCATCGGCTCCGACAAGCTGGCTTCGCAGCTAAAGGTGGTTGTGGAAACGGCCAACAAGCAGTACACCCACCTCGACCTCGACTACCGCTTCGACGACCCGGCCGACCCGAACCGCTTTTACTACCGTTCCGACCATTACAACTTCGCCGTCAAGAAGATACCGGTGGCCTTTTTCTTCAACGGGGTGCATGAGGACTACCATCAGGCCTCCGACGAGATTGAGAAAATTCAGTTCGACAAGTTGGAGGCGCGGGCGCGGCTGGTATTTTTCACGGCCTGG
>JANYFQ010000132.1 GCA_025362615.1 Hymenobacter sp.
ATCGTTGTCAATGTCGGCGGCCTCGAGGCCGCTGCCGCACACCACGGTTGGGCCACTGCTGAATTGCCCCGTCCCGTCGTTGCGGTACACTTGTGCAGTTCCGCTGCCCAGCACCATGTCCAGGTCGCTGTCCCCGTCTACGTCGGCCAGCAAAACTCCGTTGGCACCGCCGGTTACCAGGGCCACGGGGTTCGAGTAGCTTCCGTTGCCCCGGTTGCGGTACAAGGTAGCGGAAGTAGGGGGCGGAGCACCAGGACCCGGAAAACCAAGAAAATTCCCGCTGACAAGCACGTCCAGGTCGCCGTCACCGTCCACGTCGCCCGTCGCCAAACCCGTTGGGGCCCCGACGATGGGTGCCAGTAATTGTTGGCCAAACGTGAACACGCCACTGCCGTTGTTGCGCAAGGTTACGACACTGCCCGAGCTTGGCGGCGAAACGGACCGGACCAGCACGTCTAGGTCGCCGTCGTTATCGAGGTCGGCTGTGCTTAGTGCGCCACCAGCGCCTATAGAGGGGGTAGCCGTGGGGCTGAAACTACCCCGGCCGTCGTTCAGGCTCACCGAGCGGGTGGCACCGGGAGCGACCAGGTCAAGGTCGCCGTCGTTGTCCACATCCACGAGCAGGGCGGCGCCGTAGCCGCCCACCGTCACGTCGGCACCGGTGGAAAACGTGGCTGGCCCTACGCCGGCAGCGGCGGTGAACTGGTAAACCGCCGGGGCAATGGCCACGGCTGCGGCACTGGTGACGGTGGCGGGCACCGTCACGCTTATCACCTCGCCCGGCCGGAAGCCGCGCGTGGGCTGGACGGTGAGGACGTTGCCGCTGGCCGTGGCAGTAGCGGCTTTGCGACCGCCCGACAGGGTCGAAAACACCTGCGCATTGCCCACGGTGGCAGCGTTCAGGGGTTGCGAACAGGTCAGCACCACGGGGCTGGACAACCCTGCGGCAATGGCGTTGCGGGCGGGGCTGAAGGCGGTGATGGCGGGGGCCTGGGCCTGCGCCAACTGGCAGGTACCGAACAAACCAATGCTCAACAACACAGCACGGGCGAAAGGCAAGAGGAGCTTTTTCATATCAATAAAGAATGGTTTTGGTAAAATTGACAAGTTGATGCAAGCCGGGGAGGTGGAGGAGCAGCGTTAATCCACCGCCAGCCGCTGGCTGCCCGTGCCGCTTCGCACTACGTACAGCCCGGCCGACAGCCCGCGCAGGTCCAGCGTGGTTTCGGCCCCGGTGGGAGCCGGGTAGCGGCGCACCTCGTGGCCCAAGGCATCGAACAGAAAGAGCGGGGTTTGGGTGTTGCTGGGGAAAAAGCGCACGGTGGCCGCGCCGTGGGCCGGGTTGGGGTACACGACCGGCAGTGCCCCGGCCCACGCCGGGCGGGTGGCCGTAAGCGTGGGGTCGGTAAGCGTGGCCAGAAAGCCGCCGTAGCCCTGCCCGGGGTTGGCGGCCTGGTAGTAGGCGTTGGGCACGCTCAAGCTGCCAAACGTGGGCAACTGACTGTTGGAGAAGCTGAATACGCAAACCCGGCTGCCGCTCAGGGCCACGTCGGCGGCGTAGTCGTCGCCGCTGTTGCCGCTGCGGGCGGCCCAGTTGAGTGCGGCCCCGGTGCCGGTGTCGGTGTACTTGAAAAGCATCGCGTCGAAGTCGGTGGCACTTGCCCGTACCTGGCCGGCCAAGTACAGCGCCGGGCCGCTGGCTGCCAGGGCAGCAAAGCCAGCTTCGTTGCCGGTGCCCCTGCTGCCCGGTGCTGCCTGCACCCAGCCAAAGTTGCCGGTAGTGGGGTCCCACTTGGCCAGCAGGCTGCCGTTGGTTGGGGTTGGCACCGCTGTGCTGCCGAAGGTGAGCGGGAAGGCGGGGTCGAAGTTTCCGGCCGCGTACACGCCGTTGCCGGTCACGGCCAGGGTACTGAATTCGTCGGCTCCGCTGCCCCCGGCCCGCTGGGCCGCCGTGTAGCTGCCGGTGCTGCCCGCGTCGGTGAGTTGGGCCACAAAGCCATCGCCCCGGCTACCGGTGCCCGCCTGGCCGAGGGTAACTGCGCCAAACCGGACCGTGGGCGATTCAAAACGCCCCACCACGTATATGCTGCTGCCCCGCACGGCCAGGCCCCGGATTGTGTTGTCTGCGCTGCTGCCGGCCAGCACCGCCTCGGTGAGCGCCCAGGCAAAGGCGGTGGCCGCGCCCGTGTCCGGCAGCTTGGCCACGAAGGTATTCGCGTCGCTGCTGCTGGCGTTGCCGCCGGTTAGCGTGGTGGTGCCAAAGCGCAGGGTGCCCCCAAAGCTGCCGGCCAGGTACACGCTGGTGCCGCTCACGGCCATGCTCACAAACGAAGTGGGGGCAGCACCGACAATGCTGCCGCCGGTCCGCCGCGCCCAGGCAAAGGTGCCGCTGCTGCCCGCATCGGTGAGCCGGGTCACGAAAACGTCATCAGCCCCGGCATTGCCGACCGGCAGGTTCAGCGGGCCAAACTGGGCACCCCCGTTCACGAGGCCCGCCACGTACACCGAGGTGCCCGCAAAGGCCACCGCAGTAGGAAAAACGGCACCATTCGGGCTGGTGCCGGTACCTGTTTGGGCCAGCCGTTGCACCCACACGAACGAATTGGTGGGCAGGTTCCACTTGGCCACGAACCCATCGGGATTGTCGGGGTCGGCGTTGGTGCTGGTAAGCGTGGTGCCTCCGAAGCCAACCGTGCCGTGGAAAATGCCGGCCAGGTACACGTTGCCGGCGGCATCGGGGGCCGTGGCAGATACAGAATAGCTGGTGGCCCCGCCGCTGCTTTTGTTGCTGCCGAGGGCGGCGGCCGTTTGCCAGGCCGGGGCCTGCGCCTGCGCCTGACCCGTAGCCAGCAACCAGACAGACAGAAAAACAAGGGCCGCCAACCAACTCAGGCGGCGCGAACAGGGGGTTGAAAAATGCGTTTCCATTTCGACCAAGTGCTACCACTGCCGACCGTTCGGAGTGTGCGGCAAAGGTCTTGGGGCATTTGCCCGTCCGCAATACCTAGTAGTAGGTATTTACTGCTGTTGCGCGGGGTGTTGCTCGTTTCTTGTTTCTCGTTTCTTGCTTTTCGTTGCCTTCGTACCTCAAAAGCCGCTCAGGAACCACCCACAAGAAATAAGAAACGAAAAACAAG
>JANYFQ010000135.1 GCA_025362615.1 Hymenobacter sp.
CTTGTTTTTCGTTTCTTATTTCTTGTGGGTGGTTCCTGAGCGGCTTTTGAGGTACGAAGGCAACGAAAAGCAAGAAACGAGAAACAAGAAACGAGCAACACCCCGCGCAACAGCAGTAAATACCTACTACTAGGTATTGCGAATGGGTAAATGCTCATAGACCTTTGCCGCACACTCCGAACGGTCGGTAGTGGTGGCATTTGGTCGAAATGGAAACGCATTTTTCAACTCCCTGTTCGCGCCGCCTGGGCTGGTTGGCGGTCCTTGTTTTTCTGCCCGTCTGGTTGCTGGCCGCGGGCCTGGCGCAGGCGCAGGCCCCGGCCTGGCAAACGGCCGCCGCCCTCGGCAGCGACAAAAGCAGCGGCGGGGCCGCCAGCTATTCGGTAGTTGCCATGGCCCCCGGTGCCGCCGGCAACGTGTACCTGGCCGGCGTTTTCCACGGCACGGTCAGCTTCGGGGGCACCACGCTCATCAGCACCAACGCCGACCCCAACAACCCCGACGGGTTCGTGGCCAAGTGGAACCTGCCCACCAACTCGTTCGTGTGGGTGCAACGGCTGGCCCAAACAGGCACCGGTACCAACCCCGGGAGTAACTTTATTTTTCCTACTGGGGTGGCGTTTGTGGGCACCTCGGTGTACGTGGCGGGCGTCGTGAACGGGGGTGCCCAGCTTGGCCCGCTGAACCTGCCGGCCAGCGGTGGTGGCAATGATGCCTTCGTGACCCGGCTGACCGATGCGGGCAACAGCGGCACCTTTGCCTGGGCGCGGCGAGCCGCCGGCGGGGGCGCTGACTACGGCATCACGCTGGGCGTGAGCCTGGCCGTGAGCGGCACCAGCATATACGTGGCCGGGGGCTTTCGCGGCACCCTGGGCTTTGGCTCCACCACGCTAATCGGCGGCGCCAATGGCAGCAACGACTCAAAAACCTTCGTGGCCAAGCTGACGGACACGGGCCCGACCACCGCCTTTGCCTGGGCGCTTACCGAGGTGGTGCCCGCTGGCAGCGGCGGCTCCAACGCAATCCAGAGCCTGGCTGTGCGGGGCAACAACGTGTACGTGGCGGGGCGTTTTGAATCGCCCACGGCGCGGTTTGGCGCAACTACCCTCAGCCAGGCGGGCACCGGTAGCAGGACGAGCGACGGCTTTGTGGCCCAACTCACCGACGCGGGCAGCACCGGCAGCTACACGGCAGCCCAGCGGGCCGGCGGCGGCGGGCGCGACGGATTCAGGACCCTGGCCGTGACGGGCACCGGCGTGTACGCGGCCGGGGACTTCGACCCTGCTTTCCCGCTCACCTTCGGCAGCACTGCGGTGCCAACCCCGGCCAACGGCAGCCTGCTGGCCAAGTGGAACCCCACTACCGGCAACTTTGGCTGGGTGCAGGCAGCACCGGGCAGCAGGGGCACCGGCAACGAAGCTGACTTTGGTGCCCTGGCAGCCAGCGGCCCGGCGCTGTACCTGGCCGGCCAGGTACGGGCGAGTGCCACCGACCTCGACGCGGTGCTTTTCAAGTACACCGACACCGGCACCGGGGCCGCACTCAACTGGGCCGCCCGCAGCGGCAACAGCGGCGACAACTACGCCGAAGCCGTGGCCCTGAGCGGCGGCCGGGTGTATGCGTTCGTCCTTTCCACTAGCCAGTCAATGACTTTTGGCAGCCTGAACGTGCCCAACGCCTACTACCAGGCCGCCAACCCCCGGCAGGGCCGCGGCGGCTTCTTGGCCACGCTTACCGACCCCATGCTTACGGCCACCCGCCCGGCACAGGCCGGGCCGCCGCCGGCCGTGTACCCCAACCCGGCCCACGGCGCGGCCACCGTGCGCTGGCCCGCCGGCAGCGCCCCGGCCCCGCTCGTGCTGCTCGATGCGCTCGGCCGCGCCGTGCGCCGCTACCCCGCCCCCACGGGCACCGAAACCACGCTCGACGTGCGCGGGCTGCCGGCCGGGCTGTATGTGCTGCGCCACGGCGCGGGCAGCCAGCGGCTGGTGGTGGAATAGTTCCGAAGCCCTGCTTCACCAGGGCTTTCCCGTCCCTTTTTGGACTGTTTTTTCAGTCAATCCAGCTTTTGTGAAACCCATAACCCGCCGCTGACCCGGCCCCCAAACCCAAGATTCCCAAGCCTCCCAAACCAACCTCTCCCATGAAAAACCTGCTCATCCTCATCGGCTGTCTCCTGCTAACGCTGGCGGCCCGCTCGGCTTCGGCCCAAACTTCAAATCAGGCCCCTGCCCAACCTTCGCCCGCTGCCGACAACCATCAGGCGCTGCCCGCTGACGGGGTTCCACCCCAGGCAGGCGTGGCTACCCCCAAACGCCGCAGTGCCGGCCCCATCCCCTCGGCCCGCCCCCTGCTCCAGACCAGTGGGGTCAGCTACAACCACAGCATTTCGACTTCGCCCGTTCAGCCAGCCCAATCAGCCGCGTCGGCCGATGCCCCGGCTGTGCAAGATGCGGCCGTGCAGGGGCGCCCCACTTCGGACCCTGTCCGCTAAAGCTTCGCAATCACGCTCAAATAAAAAAATCATGAATAACTCTTTTTTTCAGCAGGTCAGCCGCCGTTTGCCGCAGCTGCTGGTGGGGTTGCTGGTTGGCATTTCGGCCTGCAAATCGGACAAGCAGACTCCAACGCCAGCCCCGGCGGCTCCCGGCAACGTCATTTTTTGGAACAGCCAAGGCGCGGTGACTTCTCAGGTAGCCGTCACGCTCAACGGGCAAGGCTCCAAAACCATCGACTACACTTTGAGCGTGGCACCAGCCTGCGGCAGTACCCGTGGGGCCAGCTTTGGCGACGTTCCGGTCGGAAGCTACACGTATTCGGCCAGTTCCGATGGCTTTGTTACCGCCACGGGCACGGTAGAAG
>JANYFQ010000154.1 GCA_025362615.1 Hymenobacter sp.
GAATGCCCGACCCCCGGGCTAGTTTTGTGCTGTGCCCACTAAAAACCTCCTCCCACGCCTGCTGCTTGCGGGGCTGCTGCTGCCCTTGGTCGGTTGCCTGAAAACGCTGCTGCAACCCCGCCGCGAATTCGCGGCCTACGCCCCGGCCGCCGCCCCCGACTACGCCCAGGACAGTTGCTGGGCCGCCCTGCCCACCCGTCGCGATTCGGCCGATGCCGTGCCCCAGCGCTCCGGCTTGCGCGATGCCCAGGCCACGGCCGCAGCCGATGTTTTCTTCGTGCATCCGACCACTTTTTACCGTTCGGCTGCGTGGAATGCCGACTTGGCGCAAGGGAAAGTCAATCGATTTACCGACCGCACCACCATCCGCCAGCAGGCCACGGCCTTCAACGCGGCGGGCCGCATCTATGCGCCGCGCTACCGGCAGGCCACGCTGTACTCGTTTTTCGATGAGGAGAACCCGGCTAACGGCCAGGCGGCTTTGGACTTAGCGTATGATGATGTGCGGGCTGCCTTTCAATATTATCTGGCGCATTACAACCAAAACCGGCCGCTCATCATTGCCGGGCACAGCCAGGGCACGGCCCACGCCACGCGCCTGCTGCACGAGTTTTTCGACCACGACCCGGCCTTGCGCCACCGCTTGGTGGCCGCTTACCTCATCGGTTTTAAGGTGAAACCCGACGAATACCGGGCCATCCGGCCCTGCCCCGACAGCCTGGCCACGGGGTGTTTCGTGGCCTATAATTCGGTGGCCACGGGCAACGAGTACCCGCCCTTCGCGCCCTGCGCCGTCACCAACCCCCTCACCTGGACGCTCGACACGCTGCTGGCCCCGGCCACCCTCAACCGGGGCGGGGTAGGCGTGGACATGAAAGGCATCGACCCGCAACTCACCAGCGCCCAGATTCATCGGGGCTTGCTGTGGGTGGTGCCGCCCAAGCCCGGCGGCTACCCGCGCTTCCTGCTGCCCGGCCGCGCCGAGCTACGCCACTCCTTCCACATCGCCGATTATGGCTTGTTTTACGTGAACATCCGCACCAACGCCGTGGCGCGGGTGCGGGCCTGGCAGCAACGGCAGGCGGGGACGAAATAGGGGGTTGGGTCGATGTACCACCGTTCTGCGCTACTCCCCGGCCGGAAAATCGGCCGCGTCGCCCATGTCGGCATACTCGGCCAATTCTTTCAACAGGCCCTCAAATTTTTCCCGCGCCCCCTTCACGGCGGCTTTGCCGAGGGGCAAATGCACGGGCGGGTTTTCGAGTTGTACCACGTCGTACATGGCCTGGGCGGCGCGGTCGGGGTCGCCGGGCTGCCGGCCGCTGTTGCCGGCAATGCTGGCCATGTTTTGGCCGGCCGTGGCTTCGTAATCCGCGATTTTGGGCTTGGTGTACGTCGCCGATTCGCCGGCCCACTTGGTGCGGAAACCGCTGGGTTCGATGTTTGTGACTTTGATGCCGAGCGGGGCGAGTTGCAGGGCCAGGCTCTCGCCAATGCCTTCGAGGGCAAACTTGGAGGCGTTGTAGATGCCCACCCCCGGAAAGGCCCGTAACCCGCCGATGCTGGTGATGTTGAGGATGTGGCCCGTGCGGCGCTCGCGCAGGTGCGGCAGCACCGCCCGTAGCACCCGCAGCGGCCCAAACACGTTCACGTCGAATTGCTGCTGTACTTCTTCCTCGCCCACCTCTTCAATGGGACCGAGCGAGCCATAGCCCGCGTTATTGACGATGATATCAAGGTGCCCCAGCGCCGCGATGGCTTCCGCTACCGCGCCCGGCACCCGCGCTACATCGCTGACATCGAGCAGGATGCCGACACCATTGGGAGCTGATTTTTGGGTGAATTCGTCGGCCTGCGCCTGCTGACGGAAGGTGGCGGCTACTTTATCGCCTTTGGCGAGCAGCAGCGTGGCGAGGCTTTCGCCGAAACCGGACGACGCGCCGGTGATGAACCAGTTTTTCTGAGACATGAGCTGGGGGTTGTTTGAAGTTGGTATAGACGGATGGGGCGGCTGATTGTTTTGGGGCATAATTTGGGGCCGCTGCTTATCTTCACACTCATGAAACGACTTTTCACCCTTTGGCTCAGCCTGCTGACCACCGCTTTATCCGCCCAAACCACCCTTACCCTCACCAGCATCCCGGCCAACACGCCCGCTGGAGCCACCGTTTACGTTGCGGGTACGTTCAATAACTGGGACCCTGGCAGCCCCGCCTACGCGCTGACTGTCAATGCCAGTAACAATCAATACAGCATTACCCTACCGGCGACCGTCACGGGCAGTATCGAGTACAAATTCACCCGTGGCACCTGGCCCACCGGCGAAACCGGGGCCAGCAACGCCGCCGTGCCCAACCGTCGCTACACCGTGGGCAGCGGCAGCGGCCCGGTGCTGCACACGGTGCTGAACTGGCAGGATTTGGGCGGCCCCGGTGGCGGCGGCGCGACCTCGACGGCGGCGGCCAACGTGCAAGTCATCAGCACCAGTTTTGCGATGCCGCAACTTGGCCGCACCCGCCGCGTGTGGCTCTACCTGCCGCCCGCCTACGCGGCCAATCCTACCCGCCGCTACCCGGTGCTGTATATGCACGACGGCCAGAATGTGTTTGATGCTGCTACCAGCTTTTCGGGCGAATGGGGCGTGGATGAGGCCCTTAACCAACTGGCTGCCAGCGGCCAGGATGCCGCCGGCTGCATTGTGGTGGCCATCGACAACGGCGGCACCAACCGCCTCAACGAGTACTCGCCCTGGGCCAACCCTCAGTACGGCGGCGGCCAGGGCGACCAGTACCTCGACTTCATCACCCAAACGCTTAAACCCTACATCGATAGCAACTACCGCACCCAGCCGGCCCGCGAGTTCACGGGCATCGGCGGCAGCAGTATGGGCGGACTAATTTCGACTTACGCCGCCCTGCGGCACCCCACGGTGTTCGGCAAGGTGCTGAGTTTTTCGCCCGCCTACTGGTTTGCTTACCCGCAACTGCTGGCCTACGCCCGCCAGCACCCGGCCAACCCCAACACCCGGTTCTACTTCATGAGCGGCACCACCGAAAGCCTCAGCCTCGTGCCCCAGATGACGGCCCTGCGCGATTCGCTGCAACGCGGCGGCGTACCGGTCGCCAATCTGCGCCTGCTCACCCTGGCCGACGGCCAGCACAGCGAGTGGTTCTGGCGGCGCGAGTTTCCGGCGGCTTACCAGTGGCTCTTCGCGCCGGCTGCACCCTCGGCCACCTCAGCCGCCAACCGCCTTAAATGCAGTGTTTTTCCAAACCCTACGGGTCGCCTGCTGCGGGTGGCGTTGCCTGCCGGCACGGCCGGTGCCCAATTGGTTTTGCGCGATAACACGGGCCGCATCGTACGGCAAACGGCTGTGCGCCCAAGCCAGGACGTGGACGTGAGCGGCTTGCCCGCCGGCGTTTACAACTGGCGCATCAGTGCTGGCAACCGGGCCGATAGCGGGCGGTTTGTGCGGGAATAGGGGGGCGGGCTGAACAGCGTGGGGATGCCGTTATGAGCCATCAGCTGACGGCTATCGGCCAACGAGCGTACCTTTACCCGGCAAAAGCCCCCTTTTGCCATGGCCGACCCCGCCGCCCCCAAAATTGCCTTCGAGGCCCTCACGTTCGACGACGTGCTGCTGCTGCCGGCCTACTCCGACGTGCTGCCCCGCGACTGCGACACCAGCACCCGCCTCACGCCCCGCCTCACGCTGCAAACCCCGCTGCTTTCGGCCGCGATGGACACCGTGACCGAGGCCGACATGGCCATGGCCCTGGCCCAGGAAGGCGGCCTGGGCATCATCCACAAAAACATGAGCGTGGCCAAGCAGGCCGAGCAGGTGCGCCGCGTCAAACGCGCCGAATCGGCCCTCATCCAGGACCCCTTCACCTTGGGGCCTGCCGCCACCCTGGCCGACGCCAAGAAGCTCATGCGCCAGCACGGCATCGGCGGCATCCCCGTCATCGAGGCCGACCGCCGCCTCGTCGGCATCCTCACCAACCGCGACCTGCGCTTCGAGAAAGACCTGGCCCGCCCCGTGGCCGCCGTCATGACCCCGCTCGCCCGCCTCATCACCGCCCCCGCCGGCATCGACCAAACCCTGGCCGAAGAGCTGCTCCAGCACAGCAAGGTCGAAAAGCTGCCCCTCGTGGACCCCGACGGCCGCCTCGCGGGCTTGATGACCTACAAGGACATCCGCAAGCGCCGCCGCACCCCCCGCGCCAGCAAGGACGCGCAAGGCCGCCTGCGCGTCGGGGCCGCTGTCGGCGTCACGCCCGACCTCATGCAGCGCGTGGCCGCGTTGGTCGAGGCCGGGGTTGATTTACTCAGCATTGATACCGCCCACGGCCACAGCCGAGGCGTACTCGAAGCCGTGCGCCTCATCAAAGCCACCTACCCCCACGTGGACTTGATGGCCGGCAACATCGCCACCGAAGCCGGGGCGCGGGCGCTGGCCGATGCTGGGGCTGATATAGTCAAGGTTGGTGTTGGCCCTGGGTCAATTTGCACCACCCGCATCATCGCCGGCATTGGTGTGCCGCAGCTTTCGGCCGTACTCGAAGCCGCCCGCGGCCTCGTGGGCACCGGGGCCACGCTCGTGGCCGACGGCGGCCTCAAATTCTCGGGCGACATCGTGAAGGCGCTTGCCGGCGGGGCCGCCGCCGTCATGGTCGGCTCGCTGCTGGCCGGCACCGAAGAAGCCCCCGGCGACCTCATTATCTACGAGGGCCGCAAGTACAAAAGCTACCGGGGCATGGGCTCGGTCGAGGCGATGGAAGACGGCTCGAAGGACCGTTACTTTCAGGACGCCGAGGACGACGTGAAGAAGCTCGTGCCCGAGGGCATCGTGGGCCGGGTGCCCTTCAAAGGCCCCGTCAGCGAGGTCGTGTACCAGCTCGTGGGCGGCCTGCGGGCCGGCATGGGCTACGTGGGGGCCAAGGACCTGGCCGCCCTGCAAGCCGCCCAGTTCGTGCGCATCACCGGGGCCGGCCTGCGCGAAAGCCACCCGCACGACGTGCAAATCACCCGCGAAGCCCCCAACTACAGCCCCCGCTGAACCAAGCGCGGTGCCCGACCCGTTGCCGGTTGCCAGCCCCTTTCATTCACCCAACCCGCCGCCGCTATGCTCCGCACCGACCTCATTACCATTGACCCCCATATTACAGGGGGTACGCCGGTTTTCACTGGAACCAGGGTGCCCATCAAAGCTCTATTCGATTACCTCGGCGGCGACGAGCCGCTGACGACGTTTCTTTACGATTTCCCTTCGGTGAGCCGTGAGCAGGCCCAAGGCGTGCTGGTGGCGGCCCAGGCTGCGCTGCTACCGGCCGCCTTTTGGGTCGAGCCCGCTCAAATAGATTTTTCCTTCGCCGAAAACCGCCCGCCCCGTGAAGTTGCTGCTTGACGAGCAACTGCCTCGCCGCCTCGTGCATCGGCTCGTTCCCTTGCACGACGCGCTGACGGTGGCCGACATGGCGTGGGTGGGCAAGAAAAACGGCGAACTGCTTAATTTACTGGTGGAACATGGGTTCGGAGCCTTTCTCACAGCCGACAAAAGAATGCGTCACGAAAACTGGCTGTAATATACTGTCCCGGTCATTTTTCTCTGTGTGCCGAATTTGCGTTGCGATACATTCTGGCCGCTATTGCCGCAGGTATTGGCCCTGTTGGCACAGCTGAATCTGTCAGGCGGGGTGCATATCGTGAGCGTTGCGTAAGTTGCGCTCACAATCAAACCTTTCATCCCAAGTCGCATGAAAAAAGTGTTTCTCTCCGCCGCGCTGGCGCTGGCCGTGGCTGGCTCGTGGGCGTTTTACCCTAAGCCCGAAGGGCCGACGGGGTATATGATGGTAATCAGTAGCGTGGCAGCCGGGTCAATTTTTAGCGGCATATCAGCTACTATCACAACCGTGGCCCCCGACGGAACTGAGAAAAAGATACCTGTCGAATTTAAGCGTGCTAGTGCCAAAAAAGCGGCAGAAAGCTTGGAAGATGTACAAGTAGCGGCCCTGGCCAAGGTCAACGAATATGCTCGTACGGGCTGGCGTTTAGTCAATTCAACCCCCAGCGCCCTAACTGCCCAAGGAAATACCATCGTTTATCAAAATGTCTATTTGCTGGAGAAGCAGTAGAACGCGTTGTATGCAACAAAAACGGCCGCTTCATTGCTGAAGCGGCCGTTTTTGTTGCATCAAATTGATTCAGCCAATTTCTATTTAAACGCCTGAATGCCCGTAATATCCGCACCCGTTATCAGCAAGTGAATGTCGTGGGTGCCCTCGTACGTCACCACCGATTCCAGGTTCATCATGTGGCGCATGATGGGGTACTCGCCCGTGATGCCCATGCCGCCGTGGATTTGGCGGGCTTCGCGGGCCACGTTCAGGGCCATTTCGACCGAGTTGCGCTTGGCCATCGAGATTTGGGCGCTCGTGGCTTTGCCTTCGTTTTTCAAAACCCCTAAGCGCCACACCATGAGTTGGGCCTTGGTGATTTCGGTAATCATCTCGCTCAGTTTCTTTTGCTGGAGCTGGAAGCTCGCAATCGGCTTGCCGAACTGCTCGCGTTGCAGGCTGTATTTCAGGGCCGACTCGTAGCAATCGATGGCCGCGCCGATGGCACCCCAGGCGATGCCAAAGCGGGCCGAATCGAGGCAGGAAAGGGGGCCTTTGAGCCCGTCGATGTTGGGCAGCAGGTTTTCCTTGGGCACCTTCACGTTGTCGAACACCAACTCGCCGGTGCAGGAGGCCCGCAGGCTCCACTTGTTGTGGATTTCGGGGGTTGTGAAGCCTTCCATGCCGCGCTCGACGATGATGCCCTTGATGCGGCCCTGCTCGTTTTTGGCCCACACGACGGCAATCTGGCAGTCGGGCGAGTTCGAAATCCACATCTTGGCCCCGTTGAGCAAGTAGTAGTCGCCCATGTCCTTGATGTTGGTGGTCATGCCGCCGGGGTTTGAGCCGTGGTCGGGCTCCGTTAGGCCGAAACAGCCGAGCCACTCGCCGCTGGCCAGCTTGGGCAGGAAGCGGTGCCGCTGCTCTTCCGAGCCGTAGGCGTAGATGGGGAACATTACCAGCGAGCCCTGCACCGAGGCGCAGGAGCGCATCCCGGAGTCGCCGCGCTCGATTTCCTGCATGATGAGGCCATAGCTGATGTAGTCCATGCCGCCGCCGCCGTACTCCGTGGGCACCGTCGGGCCGAAGGCTCCGACGTCGCCAAACTTCTTCACGATTTCCTTCGGGAAGCGGGCCTCCTGCGCCCACTGCTCGACGTGGGGGTTGATTTCTTTCTTCACGAAGTCGCGCATGGACTGCCGGATGAGCAAATGCTCCTCGGTCAGTAGCCCGTCGAGGTCAAAATAATCGGTGAATCCGTTGGCGTTGGTGCTGCCGCCCTGGGCGGTGTGGGCTTTGGCTTCGGGGGAGAGTACGTCGGCGATGGAGGACATGGGGTGGGGGTTGAGGTTCAGGCGGCAACGATAACAGGGGCAGGGCCGGCGGGGTTTCAAAAAGAATTTCTCGCACAGCGTTCACAGCGTTGCACGGAGTTTTAATACTCAAAACTCCGTGCAAC
>JANYFQ010000161.1 GCA_025362615.1 Hymenobacter sp.
GGGGGTTCGGGCCACCGCGCAACAGCAGTAAACAATTCAGCAATTCAGCAAGCGGACAGTTCGGGCGGTTTTCAAGACGGTGTACGCGTTTTGTGTACCCCCAAGCTGTGCTGGAAACCGCTTTAAGCAATTCAGACCAGAAATCCAGCAGTTGGTAAAGCAGGCATAACATGAAGGCCAATTTGCGCCCGTACCTTTGCATCGGTTTTAATCAAACCTTCTTTTTTACCTAACCCCGTTGTATGAAACACATACATTTACGTCACTTCTTGCTGGCCCTGCTATTGCTCACCGCTCAATTGGGCTGGGGCCAGGGTGCCACCACCGCCGCCATGAGCGGCACCATCACCGATGGCAAGGGCGCGGCCCTGCCGGGGGCCACCGTGGTGGCCGTGCACACGCCCACCAACACCACCTACGGGGCGGGCACCAACGCCGACGGCCGCTTCAACATCCAGGGGATGCGCGTGGGCGGGCCGTACACGGTCAAAATCACCTTCGTGGGCTACCAGGACGTGAACCGCAGCAACATCAGCCTCACGCTGGCCGAAAATTTCCGGCTTGATGCGAAGATGAGCGACGCCAGCACGGCCCTGACCGAAGTAGTGGTGACGGGCCGCCAAAACCCGGTCATCAACGCCGACCGTACGGGGGCGGCCACCACCATCCAGCGCGAAGCCATCGAGCGCCTGCCGACCCTCAACCGTTCGTTCGCCGACTTTACGCGCCTCACGCCGCAGGCCAACGGCAACAGCTTTGCCGGGCGCGGCACTGGCTTCAACAACATCACCATCGACGGGGCCATCTTCAACAACTCCTTCGGCCTCTCGGGCACGGTGGGGGGCCAAACCAACGCCCAGCCCATCTCGATTGACGCCATCGACCAAATCCAGGTCAGCATCGCGCCCTACGACGTGCGCCAGGGCTCGTTTACGGGCGCGGGCATCAACGCCGTGACGCGCTCGGGCACCAACCGCTTCAGCGGCTCGGTGTACAGCTTTTACCGCGACCAGGCCCTGGTGGGCAGCAAGGTGAACGGCGTGGAATCGGACTTTCCGACCTTCAACCTCAAAAACTTCGGGGCACGCTTTGGCGGGGCGCTCATCAAGGACAAAGTATTTTTCTTCGTGAACGGGGAGCGTGAAATCCGCAACGCGCCGCCGGCCGGCAACTTCCGGGCCGCCAACCCCGGCGAGACGCCCGGTGGGGCCGTGTCGCAGGCCCGCGCCCAGGATTTGGATGCCCTGAGCCGCTTCGTGCAGGAGCGGTTCGGCTACGACACCGGCCCCTACCAGGGCTACTCGCTGCGCCAGAACTCGGACAAAATCACGGCCCGCCTCGACTGGAACATCAGCGCCAACCACCGCTTCAACGTCAAGTACAACTACCTCACGTCGTTTGCCGACGTGCCGCCGAGCGGCAGCGGGTCCATCGGTAACAACCGCTCGCAGAGCCAGTTCAGTATGCCGTTCCAGTCGTCGTACTACACCATCAACAACAACCTCAACTCGTACATTGCCGAGCTAAACTCCTCGTTCGGCAACCGCTTCTCCAACAACCTGACGGCGGGCTATTCGGCCTTCCGCGACTTCCGCTCGTCGTTCTCGTCGGTGTTTCCCTTCGTCGAGATTGGCAACGCCGCCGGCGCTTCGGCCTTCCCTACGGCCGCCACCCCCACCCCGGCCTACACCGTGGCCGCCAACAACCTTACTTCGTTTGGCTACGAGCCGTTTACGGCCGGCAACCTGCTCAACACCGACGTGTACCAAATTGGCGACAACTTCACGGCCTACCTCGGCAAGCACAACGTGACGCTGGGCAGCTACAACGAGTTCTACAAGTTTCGCAACGACTTCATTCCCAACTTCAACAGCCTCTACCGCTTCAACTCGCTCGAGGACTTTTACGGGGCCAACGGCTATTCCTACAACCGCGCCAACGGGCAATACGCCCCTTATTCGGCCACCAATCCCAGCCCCGGCATTGCCCGGCCCACGGTGTTTCGGCAGGGCTACCCCGCCGACGGCGGCAGCCAGATTATCCCCGTCACCCTGGAGGCCCAGCAGTTTGGCCTGTACGTGCAGGACGAATGGTCGCCGCGCCCGAACCTGAAAATCAACATTGGCCTGCGGGCTGATTTGCCGGTTGTCAGCACCGAACTCAAGTCCAACGTGTACGTGGGCGGCGGGGTGCTGCCCAACGGCGAAACCGGCCCCGGCCTCACCTTCCGCGACGGCCAGCGCCTCGACCTGGGCAAGGCCCCCAAGAAGCAGGTGCTCTACTCGCCCCGCGTGGGCTTCAACTGGGACGTGAACGACGACAAGAAGACGCAGGTGCGCGGCGGCACGGGCATCTTCACGGGCCGCATCCCGTTCGTGCTCATCTCCAACCAAATCAGCAACAACGGCGTGGGCTCGGGCAGCATCGATGCCTCGGCCACGGCCAACCCCAACCTGGCCAGCAACCCGGCCCAGATTTACCCGTTTTCGGCCAACGCAAGCACCTACCGCCCGTCCACAGCCATTGCCGCGCCCTCGGCCTTCAACCTGGCCGTGACCGACCGCGAGTTTAAGTTTCCGCAGGTGTGGCGCTCCAACTTCGCCATCGACCAAGAACTCGGCGGCGGCGTGGTGGCCACCCTCGAAGCCCTCTACACCAAGGACCTCAACGCCCTGGCCTTCGAGAACGTGAACCTGCCCAACGCCGTGGGCCGCGCAGTTGGGGCCGACCAGCGCCCCATCTTCTACACCCTGAGCGGGGCACCCAACGCCAACGGCCTCGTCACGACGACGGCCTACAACCGCATCAACGGGCCCGTCGGGCCGTCGGGCCGCCTCAACTCGGCCGCCGCGCCTAACATCTCGGATGCCATTTTGATGAAAAACACCAACCGGGGCTACTCCTACTCCATCACGGGGCAGTTGCAGAAAAGCTTCCGGGGCGGCCTCTTCGGCAGCCTGGCCTACACCTACACCGACTCGCGCTCGGTGAACGACGGCGGCTCGACCCCGACCAACATCTGGCGCGACCGCCTCGTGAGCGGCGACCCCAACGCCGAAGCCCTGAGCTACTCCAACTTCTTGCAGCAGCACCGCGTGATTGGCGTGGTGTCGTACCGCCGCGAATACCTCAAGCACCTGGGCACCACCTTCTCGGCCTTCTACGTGGGCGCGCCCAACGGCCGCTTCAGCTACGTGTACAGCGGCGACGTGAACGGCGACGGCCAAACGTCCAACGACCTGGTGTACATCCCGCGCAACAGTTCCGAAATCAACCTCATCGACATTGCCATCAACGACACCCGCGCCCCCGGCGCGGGCGCTGCGGCCCGCATCGGCACCTACACCGCCGCCCAGCAGTACGCCGACCTTAATGCCTACATCGAGCAGGACGACTACCTGAGCAAGCACCGGGGCGAGTACATGGAGCGCAACGGTGCCCAGAACCCCTGGCAGCACCAGGTGGACGTGAAACTGTTGCAAGACATCTTCACCAACGTCGGTAAAGACCGCAACACCCTGCAACTGACGGTGGACGTCTTCAACGTCGGCAACCTGCTCAACGACAAGTGGGGCCGCACGCAGTCGCCCAACCGCCTGCCGTTGCTCTCGTACGCGGGCTACAACGCGGCCGGGCAGCCCGTCTTCACGTACCCCTACCAGCTGGCCCCGGTCGTGACGGCCGGCACCGGCGCCACGCCGGGCACCATTGCCACGCCCGGCACCCCGCTCTCGACCACTTCGTTCGACAACGTGAACGGCCTGAGCTCGCGCTGGCAGATGCAAATCGGTGTCCGCTACATCTTCAACTAAGGCACGTGCGCTGACTTCCGGCCAGCCGAATGCAACCGAAAGGGCAGGCCACACGGCCTGCCCTTTTTTTTGGCGCTGACGCTTTGGCGTTTGACCCGGTTCAACAAAAAAATAAGCCCACGCCCTTGCCCGCCCGGATTTTTGCCGTACTTTTGCAAGACCAAAACGCAATAGGCGCGGCGGCAAAGCAAGTTTCGGGGGATTAGCTCAGTTGGCTAGAGCGCTTGCATGGCATGCAAGAGGTCATCGGTTCGACTCCGATATTCTCCACTCCCGAACATAAAAGAACAGGCCGCCCCGATTTGGGGCGGCCTGTTTTGCTTTGGGGCGGTTTGGGCTGATGGCCCTCTTTTGCCAGCACCGGAGTTGAGGCGAGCAGCGACGGGGCAGGCAATGCGGTGCCCTGCTTTCCTTTGCCTGGAAATGAAGAAGCCCTACCCCATTTGCGACGTGCTGGTGGTGCTGGCCAAAACGCCCGCCGACTTCCACCTGGCCCAAACCCAGGGCTGGTACCGCATTCCCACTAGTTCACGCATTCCGGTCGCGCTGCAAAAGCGGACGGCTCGCATCCTGGCATTTTACTTCCCCAAAAACTTCACGGAATTGAAGTCGTCCGTCCGGTACTACGCCGACATAACGGGCGTGGAAACGGTGAGCCGCCAGCAGCTTTTTCCCGACGAAACGCCCAATTCCAAATCGGAGAAGCTGTATTACAAAATTTCGTTCGGGCCGCTGACGGAGTTGCCCCGGCCCATTTTCAGCTACCGGCCCCGCTTCGTGCTGTTCATCCCCACCACCTGGGCCAAGTTTTCGCGGGCCGAAGAACTCAACGACCTCTACCACGAAAGCCCGCTGGAAGACAAACTCTGGGACGAATTGAAGCGCCAGAACCTGCCCGCCGAACGGCAGGTGTTGTTGCCCACGAAGGAGAAAAACTGGATTTGTGATTTCGCCTTTTACTGCAAAACCGGCACCGTGGACGTGGAATGCGACGGCGACACCTACCACATGAAACCCGACGCCGTGCGCTACGACAAGGGCCGCAACAACGAAATAGCGGCCCTGGCCGACTGGCACGTCCTGCGCTTCACGACCCGCAACATCGAGCAGGAAATGCCGCAAACCATCTACCTCATCAAAACGAAGATTGACCGGTTGGGCGGCCTGCACTACGCCCGCGAAGACGTGGTGCGCTACGTGAGCCGCCCGAACGACCAGCTCGATTTGTTCGGCTTGTAGAAATACTAATTTTGTGGCGTACTTGCACCACCCAAACGCCTCATTCCTCCCCCTTTTCGCCCGCACTGCCCATGACCAACAAAACCTACTTCCTCAACTTTTTCGTCCCGCTGTGCGCCTCGCTCAACGACGACGAATTTCTGGCCTTTGCCGAAGCAACGGTGGCCAACCTGAAAAAGGACGCGGCGGCCAACGCCGACGACCTTGCTTTTCTGGAGCCGCAGGTAGCCAAGCTGCGGGCGGCCCACGGGCAGCGCGGCGTGGGCGGCAAGGCGGCCAGCGTGGCAACGCTGAAAACGGCCGTGCGGGCGTTCTTGCAGTGGGCCAAGCTGACCAACGTGCAGAAAGTGTTTCCGGCGTTCCCGGACCGCAAGCAGGCCGAACGGGTGGACATCTTTCCGGGTGGGATGGACGCGCTCTACCGCGCCGACCAAACCAACATCCTGAGCCGGGCCAAGTACTACCTCAACAAAATCAGCGGCACTTACGGGGCCAAAACCGGCATCAAACCCGCCGATGCCGCCGCCCAATACAAGACGCTGGAAGATGCCCTGACCGGGCGCACCACCGACGCGGCCGACAAGCGCGGGGGCTCGGTGGCCGTGGATGCCGAAGAGTTGGTGGTGTGCGGCGGCCTCTACCGGGCCTACGGCGGGCTGATTCACCGGCACTACGAGCAGCCGGAAAAAGCCTACGCCTACTTCCCCTTCCCCAACAGCACCGGCACGGCGGCCGATGGCAACCTGGTGTCGCTGCCCAAAGCCCACCCGGCCGATGCCGTGGCCCCGTAACGGGGCGAAATGTTCCTTTTCCAAGCCCGGCCGGGGTCGGAGTGCCAACGGGAGTTCCCTTTGGCGCTTCGGCCCCGGCCGGACTGCTGTCGGGCGTTCCTTTTGATGCTCCCGCCCCGGCCGGACTGCTGTAAGGAACTCCTTTGGCGGGTACGGCTCCGGCCGGGCAGTCAAAAGGAACTCCTTTTGGCGTACCCGGCCTGGCCGGCGTGCAAAAAGGCGTTCCTTTTGGTTGGGCCGCGTTTTCAGCGTTTGAGGATGTTGCGGATGCCCCCGGCCGGGTTTCGCACGTCGCCCGCGTAGCGGGGGATGACGTGGATGCTGGCGTGGCCCATGCGCTGCCCGGCCGCCGCCCCGACGTTGAGGCCCACCGTGAAACCGGCCGGGGCGTAGCGGTTGGTCAGCATCCGCTGGGCCTGGCCGGCCAGCAGCCAGCAGTCGTGCTGGTCGGCCAGGGGCAGGTCGAAGAAGTTGGCGATGTGGGCCTTGGGCAGCACCAGGGCGTGGCCTTTGCTGACGGGGTAGCCGTCGAGGACGGCGTAGCTGCGGGTGGTTTCGGTGAGCAGGCGCAGCGTGGGGCTGGGCTGGCAGAAGGGGCAGTCCGAAGGCGGGTGCGGAGCCTGGGGGTAGGGCTGGTACTCGTAAAATTCGGTGTCGGCGTTGGCGAAGACGGACGCAAAGGGCAGCGTCACGACGCACCGGTACACCGGTTTTTTGTGCAGGTAGTGCTGCCGGAAACCGTCGTGGGCCATGTCGCGCCGCACGGCGAAGTAGGCGCGGCCGGTGGGTTTGAGCAGCCGGGCCACGTCCATGAGCACGGCGGTTTGCTCGTCGGCAAACAGCACGTTGAGGACGTAGAAGCAGCGGATGGTGTCGAACTTGCGGGCCGGGGCTTCGGGGAAATAATGGGGGTCGAAGCCCTGCGCGTCGAAACCCCGGCTTTGCCGGAACTGCACGTCGCGGCCGTAGCCGCAGCCGTAATCCAGCACGGTGCCTTGCACCAGGTTACGGCCCAGCAGCATCCGCACGGGCAGCGAGGGCGCGTCGCGCTCCTTGGCCGTGAGGTGGCTGTGGGGGTTGGCGGGGTTGCTCATCGGTACTCGAAGGGGAAGGCAAAACCCAGGTTTTGCGCCGTTTGCAGTTGCGGGATTACCTGCCGCGCCAGCCGCTCCCGAAACCACTCGTAG
>JANYFQ010000214.1 GCA_025362615.1 Hymenobacter sp.
CGCGCATGCGCCGGCGAAGACTTTCGCCGACCTGCGCGACCACGAGCTGATACACCGGCAGACGCTGCTGGCGCTGCTCAGCACCAATTACCTGCCGGGGCTGGCTTTTGATTTTTCCAGCTTCGCCCTCAGCACCCGCGCCGGGGTGTTGGCCGCCGCGCAACGGATAGAAGACTTGGGCACTGCCCTGCTGGCCGGGGCCTTGCCGCTTTTCGCCAATGCCGGCTTGCGGCAACTGCTCACCAAAATGCTGTCGGTCGAAGCCCGCCACGCGGCCTTAGTGCGCGATTTGGCCATCCCCGGCAGCTTCGCCGGCCCCGACGTGGTGCCCGCCGCCACCGGCCTCAACCCAACTCTGACCCCCAGCGCTGGCATTGCCCTGCTCGCGCCCTACGTGGCTCCGGTCGTCATCTCCATCGTCAACCTGCCCACGGTTTAGTAAGTCTTCTGTTGAATAGCATGAATTTATTAAATTTTATCGACCAGCTCGGGACTGCGCAACCCAGTTTTCCTGCTGCCCGCCGTGCGGTAATAGCCCGCTTGGGGCAATTTGCCTGGCGCTCGGCGGCAGCGGCCGTGCCGCTGAGCGTATTGCCCGGTGCGCCGGCTGCGGCCAGCACCCTGGCTACGGCCCTCGATGCCACGCTGCTGCTGCTGCAACTGGCTCGTACCCAAGCGGCGCTGCACACGCAAGCGTTGGCCGCTACTGGCCTGGTGCCCGCCGCCCAGGTTGCCGACTTGCAAATCATCATCGCCCAGCACCAAGCTCACGCCGACTTGCTGACCCGCGCCCTTACCGACGGCGGGGCCACCGTGCCCGCCGCCCCGCGCTTTGATTTCAGCGGCCGGCGCGGCGTTGCCGCTAACCCGGAACTGTTTCCGGGCATTTTCACCGACTACGCTCGTTTTCTGCAATTTGCCCAGCAACTTGCCGATGCTGGCGGGCGCATCTACCAGGGCGTGTTGCCGTTGCTGGTGCCGCAACGGCTGCTCTATGCCAACGCGCTGCAAATGCTGGCTACTACGGCCCGCCACGCCGCGCACCTGCGGCGGCTGCGGCGGTTGCAAACGCCCGCTGTGCCGCTCAAGCCGTGGCCCTCGGCCACCGATGCTGCGCCGTTGCCCGCCCCGCCGGCTGCGCTGGTAGCCGCTGCTTCAGGAGGCGAAGAGCGAGTAATTCAAGTGGCCCCCGACGGCATTTCGATTCCTTACGTCACGCTGCTCGTGGCAGCCAACGGCACCGGAGTTCAGGCATCGGCCCTGGCCGAAGCATTCGATGAGCCTGTTTTTCCCGTTCAGGCTCAGGCTGCGCTGAACTTATTCGTGGCCTGATTGACGGAAATGAAGGTATAAAATTTGGGCCTGAAAGCCCCGAAAGAACGGCTTCGGTCGTTCTTTTTGCGTAATGCCCCCCCAATCGATTGCGGACCGGTTGCGGGCCAATTGATAATGCCCGGAATTTCTACTATCTTTCACCGCTCAAAGCTCCGCTACCCGGTGCGACGGCTGCGCTAACACCGCATTTTTCTCTCTCCCTCTCTCCCTTCCTCCCTTCCTACCCTCTCTCGCCATGCTTGAATACACGAAAATGATTTTGCTGAAGGTCAGCTTCAGCCGCTCGTTGTTTGAGAAGGAGCTACGTAAAGCGTACAAGCTCGTGCTGCCACTCGATTTGGCGGAGTTCCGGGAGTGGTGCTACCAGCAGTTTTCGCGCCTCTACCGGCGCGTGCTTAAGCGCGTGTTCGGCAATCCACAGTGTAAGTTGTTAAATTGTTAAATTGTTAAAAATGCTTAATTGTGGGCCGTTATTGCTTGTGTTCGCAGTAGCACGATACCGTGCTGGGGCCGCATGAGCAACAATTTAGCAATTTAGCGATTACACAATTAAACAACAAATTTAATGTTGCGTTGCAGGCCCGCGTAGCCGGTGCGCTTCACCGCCGATTGACGGAAAAGTTCGGTAAATAATTCGTGGGTGATTTCGCGCCAGTCGCCGGGGCTCATGTCTTTGAGGCCGGGGGCGGGGTCGAACTGCGGCTCGTGGTGCGGTTGGGCGAAGCGGTTCCAGGGGCACACGTCCTGGCAGATGTCGCAGCCGAATACCCAGTTACCAAACTGCCCGTTCATCTCGTTGGGAATCTGGTCTTTCAGCTCGATGGTGAAGTAGCTGATGCACTTGGAGCCGTCCACGACGTAGGGCTCGGTGATGGCCTGCGTGGGGCAGGCGTCGAGGCACTTGGTGCAGGTGCCGCAGTAGTCGCGGATGGCCCCGTCGTAGTCCAGTTCCATGTCCACAATCAGCTCGGCGATGAAGTAGAACGAGCCCGCGCCGGGCGTGATGAGGTTGCTGTTTTTGCCCACCCAGCCCAGGCCCGATTTTTTCGCCCACGCCTTGTCCAGCACCGGGGCCGAATCGACGAAGCAGCGCCCGCCGATGTCGCCAATCTCGCGCTGCATATCGGCCAGTAGCGTTTTCAGCTTGTCTTTGATGACGAAGTGGTAGTCGCGTCCGTAGGCGTACTTGCTGATTTTTAGGGTGTTGTCGGGCTGCTGCGTTTTCGGGGCGGGGTAGTAGTTCAGCAGCAGCGAGATGACGGATTTGGCCCCGTCCACGAGCAAGCGCGGGTCGAGGCGTTTGTCGAAGTGGTTTTCCATGTAGCCCATGCGGCCGTGCATCTGCCGGTGCAGCCAGGTTTCGAGGCGCGGCGCCTCGTCTTCCAAAAATTCGGCCTTCGATACGCCGCAGGCCATGAAGCCCAGTTCGGCGGCCCGGCGTTTGATAAACGGTGTCCAATCGGCGCGAAGCAGCATTAGGTGCTGGGGGCCACCGCCGGGGCCGCAGGCGGGTACGGCAGCAGCTTGAGGCCGGGAATGAACCGAAAATCCCGCTGGTTGCGCGAGAGCAGCGGCACGTCGTGGGCCAGCGCCGTGGCGGCTATCAGGGCATCGGCCAGTCGCATCCCGTGGCTGAGGTGAAATTGCGTGACGGGGGCATCGGCCGTGGCGGAGATTTCTTCGTTCAACGGCAGCACCCGCACCGTTTGCAGCAGTTTTTCGGTCCGCTGCAACGATTCGCGGTTGTTGCTGCCGACCACGATTTCCATGCGCGTGATGACGCTTACCGCCAGCGGGGCCGCCGTCTTGGCACGCAGCAGCTCGGCTGTGGCTACCGGCGATTGCCGCAGCACTTCAATCAGCACGTCGGAATCAACGAGAATGAAGTCCATTATTTTGCTCCCCATTGCGTTCGGCGCAACCCGCGCACGTATTCGGTGCTGTCGCCGATGTCGGTCCGGTCGTGCCACGCGCCGAAAAATTCGGGGTCGGCAAACGGATTTTCGGGCCAGGTCGTCGGGAGGTTGTCGTCCGAAAGGGCGGGCAGCAGGATGGCCCCGACTGTTGCTGCCGTGCCAGCCGAAACGCTTGCCGTTGCCGCCGGTTTACGGTCTAAAAACGCTACCAAGTCGGCCACGATGCGCTGAGCATCCGGCGATAAATGGGCAAAGCGCGAAAAAACCTGTTGCGTTTCCATGGCTGAAAGGTACGTCGAAAAACAAAAAAACGCGCCGCTGGCAGCGGCGCGTTTCAGGCAAAGAATCAACCGGCCTCAACTCGTAATCTCGGCAAACAAGTCCGAACTGTTGCCGCGCATATGCTGGGGCAGCATCCGGCCCAGGTGCAGGTAGGCGGCTTCGGTGGCCTCGCGGCCCCGCGCCGTGCGCTTGATGTAGCCCTCCTGGATGAGGAAGGGTTCATAGACTTCCTCAATCGTTTCGCCCTCCTCGCCACAAGCGGTGGCGATGGTGGTGATGCCGACCGGCCCGCCCTTAAACTTGTCGATGATGGTGGTGAGGATGCGCTTGTCCATGTCGTCGAGGCCGCGGGCATCCACGTCGAGGGCGTTGAGGGCAAACTGGGCAATATCGACGGTGATGGTGCCGTCGCCCTTGATTTGGGCGAAGTCGCGGGTGCGGCGCAGCAGGTTGTTGGCAATGCGCGGGGTGCCGCGCGAGCGGCGGGCAATTTCGTAGGCCGCATCGTCGTGAATGGGCGTACCCAGAATTTCGGCCGAGCGCAGCACAATGGTGGTCAGTAGCTTGGAGTCGTAGTACTCCAGGCGGGCGGCGATGCCAAAACGCGCCCGCAGCGGGGCCGTGAGCATCCCCGAGCGCGTGGTGGCCCCGATGAGGGTAAAGGGCGAGAGCGAAATCTGGACCGAGCGGGCGTTGGGGCCGCTGTCGAGCATGATGTCGATGCGGTAATCTTCCATCGCCGAG
>JANYFQ010000366.1 GCA_025362615.1 Hymenobacter sp.
GCTGCCACCGGAGGGGTCTTGCGTTGAACAACGCTGTAAGGCAGAAACTTACGCGAGACCCCTCCGGTGGCAGCACAGCTTGGTGGTACACAAAACGTGTACACCAACTTGGAAACCGCTCTAATTGTTGCTCATGCGTAACCCTGGCGCACTGCGCCCACCGCAGGGCGTGTTCCATAGCGGTTAGCTCAGAACGGCCAACAATTAAGCAATGTAACAATTCAACAATCAAAACCCCAACCTTGCGCGTGGTGCCGCGTAAAAGGCGCGTGAAAACCGTTTCACCTCTGAATCCCGCAATCATGAAAAAAGTAACTTTGCTGCTCGCCGCGCTGGCTTTTTCGGCCACCGCTTTCGCCCAAACCACTCCCACCACCGAAGTAAAAGTGCGCGACAATGGCACCACCAAAGTGGTAACCAAAACCGGCAAAACCAACGCCGGTCAGGCCATCGATAACACCGTGGATGCCACGGGCAATGTGGCCAAAAAAACCGGCAGCGCCATCAAGCGCGGCACCAAGAAGGCAGTGCGAGCCACCAAGCGCGGCACCCAGAAAGTAGGCCGCAAAGTAGCCAACGGCACCGAAAAAATGGAAGCCAAGACCGAGTAGTCATTTCGGTTCTATTCGACAGAAAGCCCTGGCCTCGGTCAGGGCTTTTTTTGTTTTGGGGTGGATGAGGAAACGGTGTACCACCAAGCACAGCTTGGTGGTACACCCCCCCGAAACAGCTACTTCGCGGGCTTCTCGCGCAACTCGTGCCAGATTTTCTCCATCACGCCCCGGCCCACCAGGCACACGCCCGCGTTGAGCACCACCAGCGCCAGCGAGCCCGCCGGTACCCAGGTAGCAGCGGGCGCGGCGGCATCTTTCAGCGCCCCAGCCCAATGCACCAGGCAAGCCCCGGCCCCAATTACCCCCAGCCCCAGCGGCGAAAACAACAGCCATTTTGCTCTGTGTGTCATGATTTTTAATTGTTACATTGTTAAATTAATTGCTTAATTGTTTTTTGATTGGTTTATGCTTTGAGACTGACACTGCGCTCACTGCGGTTTTGCCATTGCGCCCATTGCGCCCACTGAGGGACAGCCGCACTCGCCAGCAACAATTAAGCAATGCAACAATTAAACAATTCATCAATTAATCCCCGCGAAGCTACGGCCACCGTACTTTTGAGCCGCCTATGAACCCTTACGAACACCTGCTGCACCTCGCCTTTGCCGACCGCCCCGATGCGGCCCATTACCTCATCGACCCCATCCGGCAAGCCCACGCCCGCCTGCGGGCCGGACCCCTGGCCGAGCAGCCCTTTCGCTTCGAGCAAATGCGACTGGGTACTGCACTGGCGCTCATGCAGTTACTGGCCCAACTCGGCGACCACGAAGAGAGCCGGCAGGTGCTGGCCCTGCTGCACCGCGCCCTGGCCGAAGCCCAATCGACGGCCGATATTGACCGCATTGTGGGCCGCGAGGTCAAGCTCTTCGACGAGCTTTACGACAATCTCTACGTGAACGAGCAAGGCGAAGAATTGCTCGACCTCTTCGCCCGCACCCTCGACGCGCAAGCAGTGGTAGAGATGGAAGACATCACCATCGAAGCCGTAACCTTGGCCCAAAACCTGGATTTTTCAGACAACGAGGACGAAGCGTAGGCCACGCCTCAAACGCGGGGGCCGGACGCGGGAAAATGCGCGGGAAAAGGCGCGATTTTCAGCACCAAACCAAGTGGGTTATTTGTTACACCACGGACCCCGATTTTCGGGGTCTTCTAAATTGAAAACGCCATGTTTTTTGTTTTTGTAGGGTTTTTATTGTTCGTCCTGGGCCTCAATGCCAACCGCATTTCCGACGGCCTCGGCCGGTTTCGGGGCGGGTTGCTGTTTTTGGGGGCGGCGCTGTTGGTGCTGGGCGCGGCCACAAGCACGGTGGTGCAGGTGGGCGTGGGGCAAGTAGGTGTGCAAACGCTGTTTGGGCAGGTGCAGCAGCGCGTGCTGCAACCTGGCCTGAGCGTCGTGAACCCGCTCGTGGACGTGACGCGCTTCGACACCCGAACCCAGAACTACACCATGTCGGCGGTGCATAGCGAAGGGCAACAGGCTGGCGATGATGCCATTCGGGTGCTCTCCGCTGACGGCTTGGAGGTCGTCATTGACCTGACGGTGCTCTACCACGTCGTGCCCACGCAAGCCCCGCGCATCCTCGAAACCATCGGCGAAGACTACCAGGAGAAGATTGTGCGGGCCATCTCGCGCACCCGCATCCGCGACAACGCCGTGTACTACGATGCCGTGGCCCTTTATTCGACGCGCCGCGAGGAGTTTCAAGCCCGCATCCTGGCCGCCATCGAGAAGGATTTTCGCGCCAGTGGCCTCAAGCTCGACCAACTACTCATCCGCAACATTCAACTCCCGCAGTCCGTCAAGGCCAGCATCGAAAGCAAGATTTCGGCCGAGCAGG
>JANYFQ010000401.1 GCA_025362615.1 Hymenobacter sp.
GAGTGGGGTGCCGCCCCTGCTGAGTGGAGTGCCGCCCCTGCTGAGTGGGGTGCCGCCCCTGCTGAGTGGGGTGCCGCCCCTGCTGAGTGGGGTGCCGCCCCTGCTGAGTGGGGTGCCGCCCTTTTGGGGTAGCGCGTAAGGGCCATTTTGAAACAGGGCTGTTGAAATTGTTTGGGTTGGTGCCCGCTGGTTGAACTTGTTCATCCCCAACCACCCCTGACGAGCCCTTGAACCAGAAACCAGAAACCAAACCAGAAACCAGAAACCAGAAAACTACCCCCCCTCCCCAAATGCGGTACACGCGGCGCTTGCGCCCGGCTGGCCCCGGCCCCCACCTTTGTGCTGGCTGCCACGAAGGCGGTTTTTTGCTCTTTTTTACTGTTGAACCCCATGAAAAACAACTTCCTTTCGTTGCGCCGCTTTGGGCGGCCCGCGCTGCTGGCGGGGCTGCTGCTGCTGCTGGCCGCCAGCCGCGGCTGGGCCATGAACCCCTTCCGCGACCTGCGCCTCATGCCCCGGCAAGAAGCCTACGTGCCCCTGAGCGGCGGCACGGCCGTAACGGCCGTGCAGGCCGACGAAGGCGTGTCGGCGGCCCTGCCGCTGGGCTTCGACTTCAAATTCAACGGGGCCAGCTACGCCCAGGTGTACGCCGCCTCGAACGGCTTTTTGTCCTTCAACCCCGACATCACCGCCGCCGCCGCCTCGCCCACCAACGACCTGAACGCCGCCGACCCCGACGCCGCCCCGCTGCTGGCCGCCCTCTGGGACGACCTCGACGGCAGTGCCGGCACGGCCAGCTACCGCACCACGGGCGCGGCCGGCAGCCGGGTGTTTGTGTTTGAGTGGCGCAACTGGCAGTGGGGCCGCACCGCCAGCGGGGCCAACATTTCGTTCCAGGCCCGCCTCTACGAAGGCACAAACCGCATCGAATACGCCTACACCGACGCGGGCAGCCCGGCCGTGGCCGGCGACGGCGCTTCCATCGGCGTGGCCACCGACAGCTTTTTTGCTTCCCTCGACGGCACCGGCCCCGCCCCGGCCCTGGCCCTGACCACGGCCCACAACGCCCTGCTCGCCCCGCCCGCCACCGGGCAGGTGTACGCCCTGCTGCCGCCCCCCTCGCCCGCCAACGACGACTGCACCGGGGCCGCGCTGCTCGCCGTGGCCCCGGCCACCAACCGCTGCGCCACCGCCTACACCGGCACCAACCGCTTCGCCACGCCCTCGGGCAGCAGCCAGGCCAACACCTGCGTGGACCGCCGCGACACCTGGTACCGCTTCGTGGCCCCGGCCTCCGGGGCCGTGCGGGTGCTGGTATCGGCCAACGGCACGGCCGACGTGGAAGTCCTGAGCGGTACGTGCAGCGCCCTCACGAGCGTGTTTTGCGGCGGCACGGGCAACGCCAACGGCAACGAAGTGCCGGGCCTGACCGCCGGCAACACCTATTACGTGCGGGTGCAGGTGCCCCGGTTCGGCGAAAGCCAACCGTTTTCGGTGTGCGTGAGCGAGCTGCTCGCCGCCCCGGCCCTCACCAACGACGAGTGCGCCACCGCCCTCGCCGTGCCCGTGGGCAGCACCTGCGCCCCCGGCACCTACGCCCTGGCCGGGGCCACGCCCAGCGCCGGGGCCGCCACGCCCAGCTGCGAGCGCAACCCCGTGGCCGACGTGTGGTTCCGCTTCGTGGTGCCCGCGAGCGGCACCGTGTACGCCCAAACCAGCGGCGGCGCGGCCCTGGGCGGCCTTTCGTCGGTGGGCCTGGCCCTGTACAGCGGCACCTGCGCCACGGGCTTCGTGGAGCTGGGCTGCAACGTGAGCAACGGCGACGGGCAGTACGGGCGCGTGGCCCTCACGGGCCGCACCCCCGGCGAGGTATTGTACGCCCGCGCCTGGGACGGCTTCGGCGGCAACGGCGGCTCCTTTGGCCTGTGCGTGAGCAACGCCACCGTCGGCGATTTGGTGGTGGATGCCCTCAATAGCTTCGTGCAGGGCACCTACCGCAGCGTCACCATCGCCCCCAGCGGCGGGGCCGAACTCGCGGGCACCCTCACCGTCAATGCGGCCCTCACCATCGCCGACGGCGGCAGCCTCAACATAGCCGACCAGCAGGTGAACGGCCCCGGCACTTTCGCGGTGGCAGCGGGCGGCACGCTCATCGTCAAGAACAGCGCGGGGCTGTACGCCACCGGGGCCAGCGGCCCGGTGCAAACGGCCGGGGTCCGCTCGTTTTCGACCGATGCCAACTACACGTTTCGGGTGGAGCCGGGGGCGGTGTCCGGCCCCGGTTTGCCGGCTACCGTCCGCAACCTGTACGTGAATACTGACGTGGACGAGAACTTCGACGCCGGCATAATTCCCGGCCCCGGCAGCCTGACCCTGAGCGGCCCCATGGCCGTGCGCCAGCGCCTCCACCTCAAGCGCAACCTCGTCAGCACCAGCACCAACCTGCTCACGCTGCTCTCGACGCCTACCCAGGGCACGGCCCTTATTTTTAACGACACCGACGGGGCCAGCATCAACCCCAGCCCGGCCGCCGTGGTGCAAGGCCCCGTGCGGGTGCAGCGTGCCATCGACCCCGCCCGCAACGCCGGGGCCGGCTACCGCCACTACGCTTCGCCGGTGGGCGGCGCCACCGTGGCCGACCTGGCCACCACCGGCTTCAGCCCGGTCGTCGGGTCGGCCTACAACAGCAGCGCCACGCCGGGCAGCACCGTGCCCTTCCCCACCGTGTTCGGCTACGACGAAAGCCGCCTCAGCACCTCGCCCGCCCTCGGCGGCACCGCCTTCGACAAGGGCTGGGTAGCCCCCGCCGCCGCCACCGAGCCCCTGGCCGTGGGCCGCGGCTACACCGTGAACCTCGGTGCCAGCAGCCTCGTGCAGCTCACCGGCCCCGCCACCAGCGGCCCCGTGAGCCTGCCCCTGGGCCGGGGGCCGCAGGCCGAAGCCGGCTGGCACTTTCTGGGCAACCCCTACCCCTCGCCCCTCGACTGGAGCCAGGTGAGCATCCCGGCCGACGTGAGCGGGGCCGTGTACGTCTTCGAGAGCACGAGCCAGTACGCCGGCAGCTACCGCAGCTACATCAACGGCATCGGCAACCCGATTGTGGCCAGTGGCCAGGGCTTTTTTGTGCGTCAAACCGGCGCGGCCGGCTCAACCGCCGCCCTGCTGCTCGACAACGCGGCGCGGGTCACGGAATTTGCCGACGGCAGCAGCACCACCTTCCGCCGCCCCGCCGCCGACCGCCGCCCCCTGGTGCAGCTTGGCCTGCGCCCCGCCGGCGGCCCCCTCGCCGATGCCGACCCCGTCACCGTCTATTTTGAAACCGGGGCCACGTCGGGCCTGGACGCGGCCTTCGATGCCGCCAAAATCCTCAACCCCGGCCTGGCCAGCGTGTTCGTGCTGGCCGGGGCCGAGCGCCTGGCCATCAGCGGCCTCGCCCCGCCGACCCCCGGCACTACCCTGGCGCTGCCCCTGGGCCTGGCCGTGCCGCAGGCCGGCCGCTACGTCCTCAGCGCCGACGCGCTCCGCCACCTCGCCCCCGCCGGCCTGGCCCGCGTGGCCCTGCTCGACCGCGCCACCGGCCAGCAAACCGACCTCACCGCGCCCGGCACCGCCTACGCCTTCGCCCTCAGCACCACCGAGCTGACCAGCCTGGGCCGCTTCGCCCTCGTCTTCAACCCCGGCGCGGCCCCGCTGGCCACGGCCACCGGCCTGGCCGCCCAAATCGGCCTCTACCCCAACCCGGCCCACGGCCGCTTCACGCTCAGCCTGCCCGCCCTCGCGGGTACCGCCACCGTGCAGCTCACGCTCCGCAACGCCCTGGGCCAGCCGGTGCAGCCCACCCGCACCCTGCCCCTCACCCCCACCGGTGCCATCGCCGATTTCGACACCCAGGCCCTGGCCCCCGGCGTGTACCTGTTGCAAGTGCAGGCCGCCGGTCAGCCTATCCTCACCCGCCGCGTGGTGGTGGAATAGTTTACTTCTTTTTTCTGCACAAAAGGCCGTTCCCAGGTTGGGAGCGGCCTTTTTTGTGGGTGTTGGGTGTTCGGTGTTGGGTTTTAGGTGTTGGGTTTTAGGTGTTCGGTATTCGGTGTTCGGTATCAGAGCGAAGCCCCGTCCCAACCGCGAAGCGGCGTTATGTTGGTAGCACGTAGGCGGTAAGGCCGTTCGAGCCGCAACGCGGCGGCACCTCCCTCCCTGCGCCGGGCAAGATTTGCCCCTGGAGGTATCGCCGCGTCGCGGCTTTGGTGGTCCGATGTCGAAAAAACTACCAACGTGGCACCGCTTCGCGGTTGGGACGGGGTTCCGCCCCAAAACCTAAAACCCAAAACCCAAAACCTAAAACCTAAAACCCAACACCTAAAACCCAACACCCAACACCTAAAACCCAACACCCAACACCTAAAACTCAACCGCCCTATTCCCTAAACCCCCGCCCGCAAATACCCCACCATCAACTCTGCTGTTTTGTCGGCCGCCTGCTGCTGGCCCAGCTTGGCGTGCACATCAGCGTAGCCTTCAGCAATGCGCTGCTGCGTGGCGGGGTCTTCGAAAATCTTCTTCAATTCATCCACCAAATTGCGCGAGGTGAAATCGCCCTGAATAAGCTCCTTCACCACCTCACGGCCCGCAATCAAATTAACGAGTGAAATAAACGGCACCCTAATTACGAGCTTGCCGATGGCGTAACTGACCACGCTGGTGCGGTAGCACACCACTTGCGGTACCCCAAACAAAGCCGTTTCAAGAGTAGCCGTGCCGCTCGTGACGAGCGCGGCGCGGGCGTGGGCCAACAAATCAAAAGTTTGATTAAATAAAAATCGAATGCCGTTGCGCTCAAAGTGCGCGTAATACGCCCGGTCCAGATTATCGACCCCCGCCACGATGAATTGGTACTCTTGAAAAGGGGGCAGCGCGGCCACCATCTCGTGCAGCATTTCTTCAATTTCCTGCTTGCGCGAGCCGGGCAGCACCGCAATTATCGGGCGGGCGGGGTCAAGCTGATTGCGCTCGTAAAAATCGGCGGTCGGCACAAATTCGGCCACCGCATCGGCCGTCGGATTGCCCGAATAATCAACTTTATACCCGTGCTTTTGGTAAAATTCTTCCTCGAAAGGCAGAATGACAAACATCTTATCGACCCGCGCTTTCACCTGCTCGACGCGGCCCGTATTCCAGGCCCAAAGTTTGGGCGAGATGTAATAAAAAACTCTTATGCCGAGAGCTTTGGCAAATTTGGCCACCCGCAAATTAAATCCAGCATAATCAATTAAAATCAGCACGTCGGGCTGATAATTAATTAAATCCTGCTCGCACTCTTTCAAGTATTTGCGGAATTTCAGGACGCTAGTAGCCGCCTCCACAAACCCCATCACCGACAAATCTTTGTAGTGATGAACCAGCTCGCCGCCAGCCGCTTGCATCATATCGCCCCCCCAGCAACGGAAGCTCGCCGCCGCATCCTGCCGCTTCAATGCTTCCATTAAATGCGCCGCGTGAAAATCGCCCGAACGCTCGCCGGCAATGAGGTAGTATTTCATCTGATTTAATTGTCTAATTGTTGAATTGCTTAATTGTTGGTCGTTCTTACAATGAAGCTGTTTAGAAAGTCAATAGCCCGGCGCTGGCGCGCGTTAAAAACGCACACCAGCCGACTTTCTAAACAGCTTCAATTGATAAAATTGTCTGATTATTGAATTGCCAGAACGACTAACAATTAAGCAATTCGACAATCAGACATTTGTCTTAATTGCCAGAACGACCAACAATTAAGCAATTCAACAATTAAGCAATTAAAAACCAATTCACCCGTAAAACTCCACGAAATTGCGCGGGGTTTCGTAGAGTTTGATGCCGTGCAACTGGGCCGTTGAAATGGCAGGCAACTCGCGGACGATAATTTCCCAGAAGGCAATGGCCAGGTTTTCGGTACTGGCCATTTTGCCCTGCATGAAGGGCACGTCGAGGTTGAGGTTTTTGTGGTCCACCGCGTCGGTGATGTGGCGCTTAATCAAGTTCGACAACGCCTTGAGGTCGATGACGAAGCCGGTTTCGGGGTCGGGGTGGCCTTTGACGGTTACAATCAGGTCGTAGTTGTGGCCGTGCCAGTTGGCGTTGGCGCAGGGTCCGAAAACTTCGCGGTTGCGCTCCTCGCTCCAGTTCGGGTTGTGGAGCTTGTGGGCGGCGTTGAAATGTTCCTGACGACTGACGTAAACCATGCGGGCATTTTTGGGAGGACCGCAAAGGTAAAACGCAGCCCGGCGGTTTGGGGCAGGTGCGCCGCCGGGCCTTCGCAGCCCCGGCGCTACCTTTAGACCCGGATTTCTGCCCCCAACTGCTGTTTTATGATAGTCGTAACCGGAGCCGCTGGCTTCATCGCCAGCGCCCTCGTCGCCCGCCTCAACGCCGCCAACTTCAACGACGTGGTGGTGGTGGACAACTTCGCCGTCGAAAAGAAACTGCCCAATATTCAGGGCAAAAAGCTGCGCGAATACGTGGACCGCGAAGTGTTTTTCGAGTGGCTCGAGGCCCACCACGAGCAGGTAGAATTCGTGTTTCACCTCGGGGCCCGCACCGACACCGCCGAGATGGACCCGGCCGTGTTCGACGTGCTCAACCTCGACTATTCGAAGAAAATGTGGCGGGCCTGCTGCCGCTACCAGTTGCCGCTGGTGTACGCCAGCAGCGCCGCCACCTACGGCGACGGCCGCCTGGGCTACTCCGACCACGACGAGGCCTTATTCCCGCTCTACCAGCCCCTTAACCCCTACGGCGCTTCCAAAAACGACTTCGATAACTGGGCCTTGCAGCAGCCCGAGAAGCCGTATTTCTGGGCGGGCCTCAAGTTCTTCAACGTCTATGGCCCCAACGAGTACCACAAGGGCCGCATGGCCTCGGTGGTGCTGCACGCCTTCCGGCAAATTCAAGACACCGGCTCGATGACGCTCTTCCGCTCGCACAACCCCGAGTACGTGGACGGCGGGCAAATGCGCGATTTTGTGTATGTAAAGGACGTAGTGGAAGTTTGTTTTTTTCTACTGAACCACCGCCGGAATTCAGGTATCTACAACCTGGGCAGTGGCCAGGCTCGCACGTTTATGGACCTGGCCCTGAATGTATTTGACGCGCTGGACCGCACCGCCGACATTCAATTCAAAGACACGCCCGAAGACATCCGCGACAAGTACCAGTACTTCACCCAGGCCGACATGAGCAAGCTCGTGAACATTGGCTACGACCGGCCGTTTACGCGCCTGGAGGACGGGATTCGGGACTACGTGCAGCATTATTTGGTGCCGGGCGCGTACCTGTAGGTTTTTAATTGTTTGATTG
>JANYFQ010000422.1 GCA_025362615.1 Hymenobacter sp.
CCCGGTGGTACTTGCGCTGGCTTTCAAACGCAAACGCGTCCTGCTCCTCGCGGGTGATGCCGTACTGTTTGGCCACGTTTTCGGCCGTTTGGCCCATCGAAAACGGGTGGTGCATTTTGCTGAGTTTGGGGTTGACGAAGCGCCAGCCCAGCGTGGTGTCGTGGGCCGTGAAGTCGCGGGCAAACGCCGTTTCCGACTTCGCCAGCGCAAACGGGGCGCGGGTCATGCTCTCGGCCCCGCCGGCCAGGTACACGTCGCCCTCGCCGCAGCGAATGGCCCGGCTGGCATCCACGATGGCCTGCAAGCCCGACGCGCACAGCCGATTAACGGTCGTGCCGGGCACCGTGATGGGCAGGCCGGCCAGCAGCGCCGCCATGCGGGCCACGTTGCGATTGTCTTCGCCGGCTTGGTTGGCGGCCCCCATTATCACGTCTTCGACGGCGTTTTTATCGACGGCCGGGTTGCGGCGCAGCAGCTCGCGCAGCACGTGGGCGGCCAGGTCGTCGGGGCGGACGCTGCTCAGAGCGCCGCCGAACTTTCCAATCGGGGTCCGCACCGCGTCCACGATATAGGCATTGGGCATAATAACAAAAAAAGAGCGCCGAAGCGCCGGTTGTGGGCTAATTTTGACACCCGCGCCCGCCGGCAATGCGTCGGCGCGGCTTCGTTCAATCAGACAACAAAGATGATACAAAGAATCCAAAGCGTGTTTTTGGCCCTGCTGGCGCTGGCCATGGGCAGCGTCCTTTTCCTGCCCCTGTGGCACAAGATAGACGGCCTCACCCAGCAGGAATTAACGCTCGGGGCTTTCGGCTTCGCCGCGAAGGGCCTTGAGCTGCCCACCACACTGGGGCCGGTCTGGCTGATTGGCGTACTGGCCGGCGCATCGGCTGCCGTGGCCCTGGCCGAGATTTTTCAGTTCCGCAACCGCACCCGGCAGCAAGTGCTGGGGCAGCTCAACCTGTTGCTCATCACGGCCACGCTGGGGGCCATGTTTTACTTCTCCAGCAAGGGCGAACAGGCCCTGAATGTGAAGCTGGAAGGGCAGTTTCTGACGGGCTTTTATTTGCCTACCCTGGCGCTGCTGCTCAACCTGCTGGCCAGCCGCTTCATCCGGCGCGACGAGCAGTTGGTGCGGAGCATGGACCGCTTGCGGTAGCCCGCCGATTCAAAGCAATTTGCCAAACCCACCACAGCAGCGGTAACTGCAAGGGCAGCCGCGCCCAAGCCACCCAGCCCGGCACCCCGAGTTGCGCGTGGGCCAGGGCCATGTAAATGTTGGCCGGAAACACCGCTACCAGCAGCGCCAGCAGGCCCCAGCCGGCCCAGCGCCGCGTGGGCGGCCACAGCAGGCCCAGGCCGCCGGCAATTTCGGCCGCCCCGCTCAGGTACACCAGCAGCAGCGGCGCAGGCAGCCCCGGCGGCATGATGCGGAGGTAGCCCGCCGGCCGCACGAAGTGCCACACGCCGGCCGCCACAAAGAGCAGCGCCAGCAGCAGGCGGGAAAACGAAGTACGGGTCAGGTTGAAATTCAAAGTGAAGGCCGGTTACGGGAGTAAATACGCAAAGCTTGACTTAAATAACTGACGTTACGCGGTTGGCGCGGGGCTTTGCCCCGTGACCAAAGTGCTGCGGGTTTTCGACCCGCACCCCAGGCCGAAATCGTTGCCACGAACCGTTCAACGATTGCCGGCCGAAAGCCTGCGGCACTTCGGCACGGGGCGCAGCCCCGCGCCGAAGTGCCGCGTGACATCGGTTAAACAATTTCCTGGTAGCCAGCCGCTACTGCGGCAACTTCTGCAACACCGCCTTCCACTGCTGCCAATCAGGCAACAGTTTCGTTTGCAGCGCATAAAACCGCGCCGAGTGGTCGGGCACCAGCAGGTGGCAGCACTCGTGCAGCAGCACGTAGTCGAGGCAGCCGGGGGCGGCGCGTACCAGCTCGGGCGAGAGGCGGATGCGGCCCGTGCGCGGGGTGCAACTGCCCCAGCGCGTCCGCATGGCCCGCATCAACAGCGTTGGTTGGGCCAGGCCGAACTCGGCGAACCTGGGCCACACCCGCGCCAGGCTGGCGGCAAAGTGCGCCGGGGCCTGGGCCGCGTACCAGCCGTGCAGCAGGGTTTCGGCCTGGGCCGGGGTGGGCGGGGCGGGGGCCAAAACGACGAGTTTGCCCGCCGCACAATCGCAGGCTACGGCCACGGCTGGGCTATCGGCGTGGTATAGTTTAAGTGGTTGTCCTTGAAAATAATGCAAACTACCGGACTCGTAGCTGCGGTTACTTGGCGGGGCTGCCGCAGCACGTTGGCGGAAGGCTGTTTGGTGGCCCACAATCCAGTCGGCTTTTTTGAGGACTTGCTGCGCTACCCAGGCCCGCGAAGTGCCGGCCGGGGCCGCCACGCGCACCGAGCCATCGGGCCGCACCTGGAAGCCGATGCTGCGCCGCGCCCGAAACGCGAGCTGGTAGGCGATGACGTGAGAACCGTAGGCAAGGGTTTCGAGGGTGGGCATGAGGTCCGCAAAGGTCGGGCAGCGCGGCCCAGAACCAGTACCGCGAAGCTCCCGCTTCGCCTCGCGCAGGCTGCCTCAGAAAACAAGGAATGAAGAATGAGGGATTTACAGATGACCCCAATTCCTCCTTGTTCTGGCGCGAAGCGAAGCAGGAGCTGCGCGGTACAGGTTCAATGCTACAAGCGGTTCAAATCTCAGTCTTCGAGGTAGGTTTACGCGTTGCTGGTCGTCGGCGCTGATGAGCTGCGGCTCCGTCAGCGCCCGCGCTTGCCCCGCCAACCCGGCGGCAACCAAGCCGACAACCCAGGCCAGCCGGAGCCGTCAAAACCGAAAAAGAAGCAGTGAAATCATCCTGCAAAGCCAGCCACCCGCGCCGGGGGGGCATAATCCGGGGCAGCCCTTGTTTTTTGCTTGCCAATATATCCGTACCAACCCGGATTTGAAGCCGATGAAGCCAGCAGAAGCGGGGCCGAAATGCCGCGCGGTTGCTATCTTTCGCCGGGGTTACCATTCGTGGCCTTAACCTGCTTATGATGCAACGCTTACCCGGTTTCAAGAAGACGTTTTGGGCGCTGGTTGGGGGCTTGGTCGTAATCGTGGCGATGCCGGGCACTGCCTGCGCCCAGGCCAACGGCCCCGGCACCCGCGGGGCCCGCGCCGCCGCCCTCGGCAACGCCGCCGTGGCCCTGGCCGGGGCCGACGTGTGGGCCGGCACCGCCAACCCCGCCGCCCTCGGCGACCTCAGCCGCCCGTCGGTGGGCTTTTACGCCGAAAACCGCTACTTCTCGGCCGCCCTCAACGTGGCGGCGCTGGCCGTGGCCTTGCCGCTGGGCGCTCCTCCCTCAACAGTCGCAGTTGGGCCGCTTGATGCCGGTGCCGCCCCGGCCGCGCCCGCCAATGCGGCCGCCGTGCAGGCCGCGCTGCCCCGCTACGGCACGGTGGCCTTTGAAGCGCAGCGCTACGGCGGCAGCCTCTACAACGAAACGCGGGTAGGCGCGGCCTACGGCTACCGGCTGGGCCAAATCAGCGTGGGGGCGCGGCTCGACGCGCTGCAAATCAGCATCGAAGGCTTGGGCAGCCGCCGGGTTCTGCTAGGCTCGCTGGGCGGGCAGGCCGAGCTGGTGCCGGGCCGCCTCACCTGCGGCGCCTACCTCTACAACCTCAACCAGGCCCGCGTGGCCAGCTACCAGAACGAGCGGGTGCCCACCATCCTCAAAGCCGGCCTGGCCTACCGGCCTTCCGGGCAGGTGCTGCTGGCCATCGAAACCGAGAAAGACGTGGAGCGCGATGCTAATTTCAAGGCCGGGCTGGAGTACCGGCCCGTGCCGCTGCTGGCCGCCCGCCTCGGCCTGGCCACGCTCAGCGAGCAAGTCAGCACCGGTGTGGGGCTGCGCTTCGCCGATTTTGGGCTCGATTACGCGGCGGCGTTTCAGTCGGCGCTGGGCTTCAGCCAGCACCTGAGCGTGACGCTTCTTTTGAAGAAATGAGGAATGAGGCGTTTTTAGTTTTGATTTTCAGACGATGAAAGTTTTTTATCTAAATGACGTGGGCCCGTTAAAACGGGCTGCCGGGGCGCACATTGCGGCGCTTGCGGCACGGCGTGGGGTGGGCTTGCGCCTGTTTTTTCTATTCTTCATTCTCAACTCCTCATTCCTCATCAGCGAAGCGCAAGACTACCAGCGCCGCCCGCCCGACCTCGACCGCCTCACGCAGGAGCTGTTTGCCGAAATCCAGTCCGACGATGTACCGTTCGAGGACCTCTACGAAACGCTGCTGCAATACTACCAGACGCCCCTCAACCTTAACACCGCCAACCGCGAGGATTTGCGGGCCTTGCTCCTGCTCTCCGAAAACCAGATTTCGACCCTGCTCAAACACCGCGAACAGCACGGCGACTTGCTGAGCGTGTACGAGTTGCAGGCCGTGGCGGGCTACGATTTGCGAACCATCTACCGCATCCTGCCCTTCGTAACCGTCCAGAGCCTCGACCCCAACGCCGTGCGCGGCAACCTCTGGCAACGCATCAAGCACGAAGATAATAACGCTTTGTTTCTGCGCTATGAGCGGGTGCTGCAAACCCGGCAAGGCTACACCGCGCCCACGCTTTACCAGGGCCAGCCCACCACCCGCTACCTGGGCTCGCCCGACAAGGTGGTGCTGCGCTTTCGCAGCAGCCACACCAAGGATTTCAGCGTTGGCTTCACGGCCGAAAAGGATGCGGGCGAGCCGCTGACGTACGATGCCGGACGCGGGCAGTTCGGGGCCGATTACGTGTCGGCGCATTTGGTGGTGCAGGAGCGCGGGCGGCTTAAAACGCTGGCTTTGGGCGACTACCAGCTGCAATTTGGGCAGGGGCTGCTGCTCTCGTCGGGCTTTGGGGTGGGCAAGGGAGCCGAAACCATTACGACGCTGCGGCGCTCGTCGGTGGGCATCCGGGCGTACTCGTCGCTGCTCGAAAACACGTTTTTTCGGGGCGCGGCGGCCACCTACCAAGTGGCCCCGCGCTGGCTGGCCACGGGCTTTGCCTCGCACAAAAACGTGGATGCCAACCTGCAGCAAAGCACCGACTCGCTGGCCGAATTTGACGAGTTTACCTCGGGCTTGCTCTACACCGGTTTTCACCGCACGGCCTCCGAAATCAACAACCGCCACCGCCTGGCCGAAACCGTGAGCGGCGGCCACCTGGGCTACACCAGCCGCAGCGGCGACCTCAGCCTCGGGGCGCTGGCCGTGGCCACGCACTACGGCACCCCACTCCTCAAACGCCCCGAGCCTTACAACCGCTACGAATTCAGTGGGAAAGACAACCTGGCCCTGGGCCTGCACTACAGCTACGTGTGGCGCAACCTGCTGCTTTTCGGCGAAACCGCCCGCACTTCCGGCGGTGGCCTGGGCAGCACCAACGGCCTGCTCGCTGCCCTCGGCCCCACCGTGGATGCGGCCGTGCTCGTCCGGCATTACGACGCTGATTTTCATACGCTTTACGGCAATGCTTTTTCGGAAAACACCCGCAACATCAACGAAACCGGCGTGTATTTCGGCCTCAAAGTGCGGCCGGTGCCGCGCTGGGAAATAGCGGCTTACTACGACCAGTACCGCTTTCCGTGGCTGCGCTACCGCACCGCCGCCCCCACCGATGGTCACGATGCCTTGCTGCGGCTGTCGTTCGCGCCCACCAAAACCAGCATCCTTTACGCCCAATTCCGGCAGCGCCTCAAACCCCGCGACCTCCCCACCGACGTGGCCCGCCCCGTGCCGCTGCCCGGCGACTTGCTCCGCCAAAGTATGCTGCTCTACCTCAGCACCCAGCCCACGCCCGCCCTCGAATTTCGGACCCGCCTGCAAGCCTCGCGCCTGCGCCTCGACGACGGCCAGCCCTGGCGGGCGGGCTACGTGCTGGCCCAGGACGTGGGCGTACAGGCCAGCCGCTACCTCAAGCTAAGCGCCCGCTACGCCCTCTTCGACGCCGACGACTACGACTCGCGCCAGTACGTCTTCGAGCAGGACGTGCTACTGGCCGTGTCGGTGCCCGTGCTCTACGGCCAGGGCACCCGCGCCTACGCGCTGGCCGAAATCCGCTGCGCTAAAAACCTGACCCTCTGGTTGCGCTACGCCGAAACCCGCTACCGCAACCAGCCCACCGTGGGCACGGGCCTGGAAGAAATTCAGGGCCAGACGCGAAGCGAGGTAAAGGCCCAGGTGCGGTATAAGTTTTAAGCAACTGCTGTTACGCGGGAGCGTTTTGGCGCGGGCCTCCTGGCCCGTGCCGACTACCCTGGGGGCCTCTGGCCCCAATCGTTGCACGATGGGCCGTGGACAGGCAGACCATTGCGGCCTGGGGTGCGGGCGGGGTTGTAGGCCGCCCGCCCGCTTTTCTCAGACCGTCTGACTGGCTACTTGAAGCGGGCGGGCGGCAAAAAAAGCCGCTCGCCCGCGCCTGCCCCGCGCCAAACCGCCGGCCTTGCCGTCAATCAAAAAGCCCCCGCACACTCGTCGGTGCGCGGGGGCTTTTTAGCTAACGGCAAATCCAGCCGCTACTTTGCCATCTTCGTCACCTTGAACTCGGTGCGGCGGTTTTTCTGGTATTCTTCTTCGGTTTTGGCGTCTTTCACAATCGGGCGGGTTTCGCCGTAGCCTTTGGCCGTGATGCGGGCCTTGTCGATGCCCTTGCCGATGATGTAGGCCACGGCCGAATCGGCGCGGCGCTGCGAGAGCTTCAGGTTGTAGGCGTCCTTGCCGCGCTGGTCGGTGTGCGAACTCAGCTCAACCGAGATTTTGGGGTTGTCCACCAGCGTCTGCACCAGCGTATCGAGGCGCACGGCGGCATCGGGGCGGATGTCGGCCTTGTCGTAATCGTAGAGAATGTCCTTGATTTCGATGGCCTTGTTGATGATGATTTTGTTCAGCGTCAGCGTCACCGGAATTTTGATGTCGTTCTGCTGCTGCGGCAGCTGGTCCTGGCTGGGCATTTTGCCGATGGTGCTGGTCGTGGTGCGGGCCGTGAAGTCGCCGTTGCGGTCAGCCACGAAGGTGTAGTTGCTCACCGAGTCGAGCTTGGCCGAAAAGCGGCCGTCGGGGCCGGTGGTCACGTCCATTTTCTGGCCGTTGGCGTTCTGTACGCTCACCGTTTCGCCGGCTACCGGCGTGGTGGTGTTGGCCTTGTCGTCGCGCTCCTGCACCAAGCCATCCGCGTAAAACGTAACGGTTTTGGGCTCCTTCTTCTTGTAGGAATAAATATCGTCCGAGCCTTTGCCACCGGCGCGGTTCGAGCTGAATACGCCCGTGGTGTTGGTCAGCGGCAGCGGGGCAAAGTCATCGCCGGGGCTGTTCACGCTGGCCCCCAGGTTCACGGGCTTGCCACCTTTCACCATGAAAATGTCGAGCTTGCCGAAGCCCGGCCGCCCATCCGAGGCGAAGTACAGCGTACCGTCGGGGGCCACGCCGGGGAAGTTGTCGTTGCCGGCCGAGTTGATGACCTCGCCCAGGTTTTCGGCCGGGGCAAAGCGGCCCACGGGGCTGAGCACGGCCTTATAGAGGTCGTTGCCGCCGCTGCCGCCCTTGCGGCTGCTGGCAAAGTAGAGCGTCGTGCCGTCGGGGGCAAACGCCGGGGCAAAGTCATCGGCCGTGCGGTCGTTGATGTTGGCCAGCACCGGCTCCGACCAGGTGCCGGCTTTTTTGAACGACATCCACAAATCCACGCTCACGAAGCCTTTCTTGCTGCCGTCGTTCGAGCGGGCAAACACCATCGTGTTGCCATCGGGGGTGTAGGTGGCACTGGCTTCGTGCTTCTTGTCGGTGTTGAAGGGGCCTTCGAGTTTGCGCGGGGTGCCGCCGGTCATGGCCGTGGCATCGTCAAACTTATTGGCGTAGAGGTCGGTGAACTTGCCACCGTTACCTTTGTACATCAGTCCGTCGCGGCCCGAGGCAAATACCACTTCGCCGGTACCGGGCATCAGGGCCGTGCCGTAGTCCGAATCGACGCTGTTGAGGGCATCGACGGGCAGTACGTCGTAGCCCACGCGCTGGGCTGCTACGGCTTTGCTGGCGGTGGCGCTTTTGCCTAGCTCTTCGGCGCGGGCGGCCAGGGTGCGGTTGCCGCCGCCGCTGGCGTAAGTACCAAACTGCTGGGCAGCCTCGTCGAACTTGCCGTTGGCCTTGAGGGCTTCGCCGTAGCGGAAGCCAATGTCGGCGTTTTTCACGTTGCCGTCGAGCGCGGCTTTGTAGAACGGCTCGGCCTCTTCCATGCGGTTGGAGAGGCGGTAAGCTTCGCCGATGCGAAAGTTGGACATGGCGGCATTCTTACCTTTGGCTACGTCGGCTTTGTAGAGCGCGATGGCCGGCTCGTACTCGCCGCGAATAAAGCTTTTGTCGGCCTTGCTCATGCCGCCGGTGGTGGCGCAACCGCTAAAAAAAGCGGCCGAGCCAAGTGCAGCGCACACGAATACTGATTTCCTCATGAGGTGTTGGGGTGGTAAGGAGGGGGTGGGCAGGCGAAAAATCCGGGGCAGACCCGGCTTTGGGTTAGCAATAATACTACTTTTACCCAGCATTTACCCGCTTGTGCCCCTTGCGGCCGGGCTGGCGAAGTAGCGTTTCAGCCAGGTGTTGCCGGCCGGAGCCGGCCAACTGGCATCCATTTCGGCTTTGGTAGTCAGCGTGTTATTAAAATAAAGGTCTTCGCTCCGCACGTCGCCGGCCGCCACGGCCGCCTTTATTTGCGCCAGCGGAAACTGCCGGATATTCCCGTCGCGCCCAAACGCCAGCCGCGATTTATCCAAGAACGCAACGCCCAGCGCCGCTTCCAGCGACTGCACAAAACGCACCGAGGCATCGATGCTGCACCCGCTGGCACCGGCCACCCCTTCGTCGAGGCCGATGAGCAAAAACAAGTCGTGCCGAAACGCGGCGGCGGCCCGCAACTGCTGGCCGTGGCTCGTCCAGGCGGCGGCAAAGTGGGCCAGGGCGGGTGCAGCGGCGGCCTGCTCGGCGGCCGTGAGCGGGCGGCTGGCCTGGTAAATCCAGACGCGGGCCGAGGGCGGTAATTGCTCAAAAGCGACGTTCATCGGTAAAAATCGGGAAGTGGGATAGGAGGCAGAACGGCCGCAATTTACCGCCGCCGGGG
>JANYFQ010000461.1 GCA_025362615.1 Hymenobacter sp.
TTCTCAAACCAGTTCGTAAATCAAATTGGGTTGTCAGTCCACCTAACCACTTATCACTAACTGCTACCACTACTCCCGCGTCAGGTGCAGCTCGGGGCGCTCGGGGGTGAGCAGCGGGATGTTTTCAATCGTGAGCGAGGAATTATCGAGCCCGAAGCTCTCCTGCTGGCTGGCGCCCAGCCAGCGCAGGGCCCCCGAGAGGCGCTCGACCAGCCGCTGCCAGCCGCTCAGCGACTGCGCGTAGGGCAGCGTGCGGTTGAGGATGACGAACTGGAAATCGCCCACCACGTCCTGGTCGCGCAGCGAGCTGTAGCGCGAGGTGATGTCAATTTCCCGGGTCTTCACCAGCTCCGAAATCACCTGCCGGAACATGTAGTTGATGGCGTGGTCGACGCGGAAGCCGAGGTGGAATTCCACGCGCACCAGGTCGTCGTCGAGCAGGGCGGTGGCGCGGTACTCCTTGGTGTAGGGCTCGTCGGTGGTGATGACGTGGAGCAGGTAGTACACGTCGGCCCGCTTGGGGCTTTTGCGGAAAATGGAATGGACGATGGCATTTTCCACTAGCTTGGGGTTCTCCGATTCGGTGAGGTAGACCAGGTGGGTGGCAAATTTGGGCACCGACTCGTCGGCGCTCAGCTTCTTGAGCAGCGGCAGCGAATCGGCCAGGGGCACGAATTTCTCCAGCTCCGTGCGAATGCGGCGGCCCTGAATCCAGCTCACCATCACGAGCAGCAGCAGGCCCGCCAGCAGCACGCTGATGTAGCCGCCCTCGGGGAACTTGCGCAGGTTGGCAATCAAGAACGAGCCTTCGACGGTGAAATACACGGCCAGCAGCAGCACTATCCACACCACGCCGGTGCGGCGCAGGCGCAGGTAGTAGGCCAGCAGCACGGTGGTCATGAGCATGGTTACGGTCACGGCCAGGCCGAAGGCGGCTTCCATGCGGCTGCTTTCCTGGAAGTGCAGCACCACGCCCACGCAGCCGGCGCAGAGTATCCAGTTGAGGCTGGGCACGTAGGCTTGCCCGCGCAGCTCGGTGGGGTAGGCCACCTTCACCTTGGGCCAGAAGTTGAGCCGCAACGCCTCGATAACCAGCGTGAACGAGCCCGAAATGAGCGCCTGCGAGGCAATAATCGTGGCCAGCGTGCACAGCCCAATGGCCGGCAGCAGGCCCCAGGCCGGAATCAGCTCGAAGAACAAATTGCGCTCACCCAACGGCGCGCCCAGGTGCTGGAGCAGCCACGCGCCCTGCCCCAGGTAATTGAGCACGAGGCAGATTTTGACGAACGTCCAGGAGATGTAGATGTTCTGGCGGCCGACGTGGCCCATATCGGCATACAGGGCTTCGGCCCCGGTGCTGCACAGAAATATCGAGCCCAGCAGCCAGAACGCCCCCGGAATGGTGGTGAGCATGTAGATGGCGTAGTAGGGGTTGAGGGCCCGCAGAATGCTCCACTCGTGCGACAGATGCACGATGCCCAACACAGCCAGCATTCCAAAAAACAGCAGCATGACCGGCCCAAACAGCTTGCCGATGATGGCCGTGCCGAACTGCTGAAACGCAAACAGCCCCACCAGAATGGCAATAATGATGGGCACCGTTTGCAGGTCGGGCTTAATCATGCGCAGCCCCTCGATGGCCGAGCCTACCGAGATGGGCGGCGTGATGATGCCATCGGCCAGCAGCGCCGCCGCCCCGATGATGGCCGGCAAATACAGCCATTTTACTTTGAGCCGCCGCAGCCGGGCAAACAGCGCCAGAATGCCGCCCTCGCCGTGGTTGTCGGCCTTCATGGCGATGAAGACGTACTTGACCGTGGTGAGCAGCGTGAGCGTCCAGATAATGGCCGAGATGGTGCCCAGCACCACGTCCTCCGTCACGGGCCGGCCCGCAAACACGCCCCGCACGGTGTAAAGTGGCGAGGTGCCGATGTCGCCGTACACGATGCCGAGGGCGATGAGCGTGCCCGCCCCCGTAATGCGGGTGTGCAGGTCGGCGTGGGCGGAAGCCGTGGTTTCGGCGGGGAGGGTATGGGGAGTAGGCATGAGCAAAAACGGGGAAATAGGGGAGAAGAAAGCAGAAACGCGGACGGA
>JANYFQ010000478.1 GCA_025362615.1 Hymenobacter sp.
CTAACAGCGTGTCGCACACGGCCACAAAATCTTTGGTGATGGTGCCGAGGTATTTGCCGTTGAGTTCGGGGTCGTTGAAGTAGTCCATTTTAACAAATTTTAAGAAGGAAACGGCCGGCCCATTTGTCGGGCAATTAGTAGGTAGTCCTCCGATTCAACGAAAGCAATTTTTTCTTCAGCTACGGCCTTCGTTGACTTGGTTTCTTTGGCACTGATGCCACTGCCGAGGCGCATATTTTTCAATGCTTCGAGCAGCTTCTTTTCGGTGGCCGAGCGAATGGGCACCTCAGTTCGATTAAATAGAAAACTGCCGGGGATAGTAGTGTGCGGCGTTTTCTGAAGCAACATTGTTTGGACAAATTCAACAGAAAACGCTGTCGAATTTTTGTCTCTCAAGTTTAGTGTTGCACTGCCTCCGTCCATCCACAAGCTCAATTCCTCCAACACAATTGGCTCAGAAAAATCAAGGCGGGCTAATTCGTTTTCCATTCCCAAAAGAAGAAACTACTTCAACTCCAGCGCCACCACGTTCTCCACGTGGTGGGTGTGCGGAAACATATCCACCGGCTGCACCCGCGTCACCCGGTACGCGCTGTCCAGCAATTCCAAATCGCGGGCCTGGGTGGCGGGGTTGCACGAGATATAGACGATGCGCGGGGCGCGGAGTTCGAGCAAGCGGGCCACCACGTCGGGGTGCATCCCGGCGCGGGGCGGGTCGGTGATGAGGACATCGGGGCGGCCGTGGCGGGCGGTGAACTCGGCGGTGAGGATGTCTTTCATGTCGCCGGCAAAGAACTCGGTGTTGGCGATGTTATTGACTTTGGCGTTGATGCGGGCGTCAGCCACGGCCTGCTCGACGTACTCGATGCCGACGACGTGGCGGGCCTGCCGGGCCACGAAGTGGGCAATGGTGCCGGTGCCGGTGTAAAGGTCGTACACCAGCTCGTGGCCCTGCAAAGCGGCGAAATCGCGGGCAATTTTGTAGAGTTGGTGCGCCCCCTCGGAGTTGGTTTGGTAGAACGATTTGGGGCCGATGCGGAAGCGCAGGCCCTCCATTTCTTCTTCGATGTAGGGGCGGCCCCGGTAGTTGATGACTTCCAGGTCGTGAAAGGTTTCGTTGCCCTTGTCGTTGAGCACGTAGTTGAGCGACGTAATGCCGGGGTACTTGGCGTAGAGCGCGTCGAGCAGCGGCTCGATGCTGGGGTCGGGGCGGTAACACTGCAAAATCACCATTACCTCGCCGGTGCTTTGGGCGGTGCGAATGATGAGGTTGCGGAGGTTGCCAGTCTGGCGCACCATGTTGCCGAATGCGAGGCCGTGCTGGCGGCCGTAGTCGCGCACAAACAGGCGGATTTCGTTGCTCGGCTCGGGCTGGAGGTGGCAGTGCTGAACATCTATAATCTTGTCGAAGCGGGCGGGCGTGTGGAAGCCCAGCACATTGCGGTCGAAGGCTTGGGTATCGTCGTTTATCTGCTCCGTCGTCAGCCAGCCGTTGTCGGAGAAGGTGTATTCGAGCTTGTTGCGGTAGTAGGTGCGCTGGGGCGAGGGCAGAATTTGGGCAATTTCGGGCAGCGCCACTTTGCCGATGCGCTGCAAGGTGTCCTCGACTTGCTGCTGCTTGTAGCGCAGTTGGGTGTCGTAGCCCAGGTGCTGCCACTTGCAGCCGCCGCAGGTGCCAAAGTGCTGGCAAAAGGGTTCGACGCGCAGCGGCGAAAGTTCGTGAAATTTGATGGGTACGGCTTCGAGAAAGTTCTTTTTGGCGCGGGTCACGCGCAGGTCCACCACGTCGCCGGGCGCTACCTGGCCCACAAAAATGACGAGGTTTTCGACGCGCACAAGGCACTTGCCCTCGGCCACCATGTCGGTGATGCGGACGTTCTGAAGAATTTCGGCGGGAATGTTTTTGGCGCGACGCATACGGAGCAAAAGCAAAAGCCCCGTTTGCAAGCTGCAAACGGGGCTTTTGAGGTTTTCTAGTAGTCCGTAGGGGAATCGAACCCCTGTTGGTAGAATGAAAATCTACTGTCCTAACCCCTAGACGAACGGACCGTTTTTCGGTTTGGTGGTGCAAAGGTACGGCGCGGCACGGGCCGTACAAAGCAAGGGGCCGATATTTTTTGTGAAAGTTGGAAAGCGGGCTGTGTGTCAGGTTGAAATTTTTTGGGAGGCACGTCACCACAGGCAAGAATAAACCGCTAAAAACAAGCGCCCGCCCCCACTGCGGGCGGCGGGCGCTTGTGTAGATGCCATTGGTTAGCTGCGCGTTATTGCACAACCAGGCTACGGGTGAAAGTCGCGGTGGCCGACTGGCCGCGCAGCACATACACGCCGGGGGGCAGTCCTTTCAAATCAAGAGAAGTAACGGCCTGGCCGCCACGCACTGGCAGGGCCAGCGCCCGCACAAGCTGCCCCAAGCTATTTGATAGGCTGATGCTTAGTACATCGTTTGCGGGGGGGAGTGCCACCGTCAGGTTGGCCGAAGCGGTGGCCGGGTTGGGCCACAGGCTTACGGCCTCGGCGGGCAAGGCGGCGAACTGGGTGGCCAACGCGCCGCGCGCCTGGCCGATGTGGAGCACAAACCGGCCGCTGGCATCGAGCGCCGTGCTGCTGAACGTGTACTTAGCTAGCTGCCGCAAATCAACCCACTGGCCGCTGCTGCGGTCTTCGAGCTGAATAGTGGCCACGGGCAGGTTTTGCAGGTCGGCCAGTGCCAGGGTGTACTGGCCTGGCCGGGGCAGTTGTACGCGCAGCGGCACGGCCCGGCCCGCCACCGTGAGTGCCGGCAGGCCGCTGATGCTCAATGCCTCGGCGGGGTTGGGGCCAGTGGCCAGGCAGAGTGCTTCGCCGCCCGGCAGCTTGCGGGCATCGTAGCGGGCATCGAAGCCGGCGGTGGCCCCGGCTTCAAAGTAAACGTAGGCGGCCTCGGTGGGGCCGGTGGTTCCGGCGAGTTCGAGCCGCAGTTGGGGGCGCTGGTCGGTGGCGGGGGCGGAGCCGGGCAGGGCGCGGCGCACGTCGGGGTTTTGGTAGCTGCTCACACGGGCCGCGTTGGTCAGGTTCAGGGCACCGGAAGTGCCAGCGGTGGCGGTTCGCACAAAAAAGCCCTGGCTGCTGCCGATGTAACGGGCGCTGCCCACGCCGTTCACAAACGACTCGTAAGTGCCCGTGTACCGGCCCGTCGATTTAAAAACGTACACCGCGTTTTCGAGGCCCGTGGCCCCGGCAAAGGCGGCCGTCCAGTCGAGCGGGGCGGGGTAGGGGTTGCCCAGCAGGTGCCAGCCGCTCTCGGTTTGGGGGCCGCGCGGCAGCGGGCCGCTGGGGTACGCCCCGTTGTGCAGCGTGCCGGTGAAACCCAGCGTGTAGGGCACGGCGACGACCGGCACGGCCGCCATGTTCACGGTGTAGCCCTGGGCTTCGGCCAGGGGCGTGGCCGTGCTGGCCGGGCAGCGCCAGCCCAGGTCGAAATCGGTGGCACCGGGCCGGCCGCTCTGCGTCACGCGGGCCTGGTCGTAGGTGAAGATGTTGGGAAACGGTGTCACCGTGTTGCCCGTCGTATTATAAGCCGTATTGAGCTGAGGCTGAAACAATGGCCCGGCCAACGACTGGATGGTTTGCCCATCTACCGGGGTACTCAGGTGGCGGTAGCCGAGGCCCGCGTTGGTGCCGGGGCTGAGGTAGCGCTGCACGGTAGCGTTGCCCACCACGCGGCCCGTGCCCCGGTTGATGACCAGTGCCGTGCCCTGGGCATCGGAGGCCAGTACGCAATCAAAGCCGTTGGTAGTCAGGCTACCGCTGAGGTCAAGCACACGCTGCACCGTCAGCGCCCCGGTTTGCCGCGTCCCGGCCGGTCCCACGGTCAGGGTGCCGATGCGCAGGTGCTGCGGGCCGCCTACGCGCTGCTGGTTGCTACCGGTGAGGGCTATTTCGCCCGTTCCGCTCACCGGCCCGCCGCAGTAGAGATAGCCGTTGAGGGTGAGGGTCGAACCCGCCGCTACCGCCAGGCTGCTGCCGGTTTCGAGCCGGAAATTACCCGCCGTGGCCGCGCCCGTTAGCACCGGGAAGCGCGGAGCCGTGCCGGGTATCCGCACACTGTCAGCAACTTGGGGCTGCACGTCGCCGGCCCAGTTGGCGGCCGTCAGGTAATCGGTGCTCACGTCGCCGTCCCAAGTGGCGGCGCTCAAGGGCGGGTTCACGACCACCGTGAGGGTGTACACGCTGGTGCGGGCCGGGTTGCCGTTGTCGGTGGCCGTGAACGTGACGGTGTGGGTGCCGATGTTGCAGGCGGCGCCGGTCACGGTGTATTCCACGGCCGGGTTGGTGCCGGGGCTGGTTTGGCTGCTGCTGTTGCACGGCACCCCGTCGGCCACGCTCACCGTCACGGTCTGGCCCACTTCGGGGCCGGTAAACACCGGGGCCACGTCCACCGATTGCCCCTGATTGACGGTAATAGACCCACCGAACGGCAGGCCCGACACCGCCGGCGGCTGGTTGCCGGCGTTGAACACCCGAAACCCGATGCACTTATAGTCCAGATAGTCCACCCCGCTGTCGGAAGTATTGTCTACGTAGGCGTTGCCGTCGAGGGCAAAGCGCCCGGTTTGGATGAAGCGCCCGCCGCCGCCGCCTTCGTTTACGCCCACCGTCGTGCCCGGCCCGCCAAAGCCGCCGACGCTGCCGCCCGTGGCCGTGGCCCACTGCATATCGCCGTAGGCAAATTGCACGTCTTCGGCCAGCGCCCCGCCCGCGTTGGCGAAGAGCTTGATTTGAAAGGTGTTTTTGAAGTCGGTCAGGGTCGGAAACCGCCCCACGCTGTCCCAAGTCACCACGAGGCGGTCGTTATAGAGGCGGTACCAGGCCTGGCCCCGGCTGCCGGTGGCCGGAGTGCGGGTGTCCACGTCGTTCCAAAAGGCCGCTACCATTGGCGTGGCAATCGGAAAGCCAGCGGGTACAAAGCCGGAGAACGGCGCATCGAAAGTGATGTTGCCGTTGGTATTAATATAGACGCTGTTGTAGGCCGTGCCGAAGAGAAAGAAGTCGAACCCCAACGCAATCGGCCCCAGCGAGCCGTCGTCGTTGCGGGGAACGGGCGTGTAGGTGGTTTTGTCGAGCGGCTCGAAGCAAGCCGGCAGCGGCGTACCCGGCGGGTTGATGCTGCGCCGCACCGTACCGGGGGCCGGCTGCGCCGGGG
>JANYFQ010000590.1 GCA_025362615.1 Hymenobacter sp.
GCCCGGCCCAGGCGGGCGCGGGCTTCGGCCTCCGTTTCGGCGTACTGCGAGCCGGGCGGGGCGTATTGTTCGCCCTGGCTCATGCCCTGGGCACCGTAGTCAATAGCGCCGGCGTTTTCCCAGTCCGGGGGGTCGCCGTAGAGGGGTGGGGCGTAGGCTAGGAGGAGTGCTGGTCGGCGCTGAAGCAATTTGGCCCACGTTTGCTGGCGCTTGGGCCGCCGTAGGTTGATTCCTGGCAGAATAACGAAGGAGGTAGTGCGCATACTAGAAATTTCTAATTAGTTTTTTCGCCTTCAACCGGCGTTCCTTTCTCGCGCCAATACCAATTAGGTCCCAACTTGTGCATTGTGTCCCCAGCATAATATCGTTTGCAAACCTGTCCGAAAACATTCGAGTCAGCGCAGTGAACAACCTGTAGATTAGGTTTCTCAAAATAAAAGGCAACATAAGACTTGTGGTGCTTGCCGATGGTGGGAAAGGATGCCCCCAAAGGAGTCACAAACCGGGCGAGGCGCTGATGGTCGGCGATGGCGCTGTCTGAAACGCGAAGCAGCGTCGGGCCTACCTCCTTTAGCGGCAGGTGAAATATGGCCATCAGCGCCTGGGATTTTGGACTGATACTATCGCCGGGTAAGTGCTTCTGGTCCACGTAGTATTTCTTGTAATAATCCCGGAAGCGGGGGAGGTCGCTGAAATTATCCGCATATTCCGCAGTCGGTTCGGCATCTGGATTCGGTCTGCTGCTCAAGCTAAAGCAGTAAATAAACCGCCTCTTACCATCCTCCTCACCGGACCGAATCGGATAAATAAGAAACTCGTCGGCCCTTCGCATCCACGGCGAGGGCAGGGTGGTGTGATAGGCCTTGTAAAACGCCTCTGCGACCGTGCGGGCGCTTACTGGGGCAGGCTTAGCCTGTTGCTGGCAGGCCCCCAAGCTGGCACTCAGCACGAAAACAAGCAACCACTTGAACCGGTCAAAGCGCGGCAGTTGCCAGGGCCGGCTTGGAGGCTGCAACTGGGGTAGGATTCTGCGTCTTGCTTCATCCCCCCGGACTTGTAGTCGCTTGTAGTAGTAGCCGTGCGCTATGGCTTGCTGGTCGCCCTGGGTATCTCCCGTCCAGGTGCGCTCTGCTGCCCACTGCTTAAGGTCTTTTACCCACTCTGGAGCAGTATAATCGCGACTGAGGTTGGGCACTGGTTCGCTCAGGCCGTTTGAGGACTTGCCGTCTTTAAAGGCATAGTATTCCGACCCAACCTTTACAAAAGTCCACGGCATACCCAATTCGTGCATGGCATAGGCCCACATAAAGTTTCCCATGTCGCTGGCATTGTAGGCAATACCGTGAACCAAGTAAAAATCCTTCGTTACTAATGCCCCATCACGCTTATTGGTGGAATCCAACTGATTACCATAAACGCTTTCCTTTAGGGCGTACCGGAGTTTTTCCCGGGGAGACAAGGTTATTGCTTTCCGCATATCCGTGTAGGGCTGTTTCGTTTCAGGCGAAATTCCATACAAGACATTGTCTATGTCGGCTGGACCGAATGTGTGAATTTCTGGCTCAACAGGGTAGCCGTTTTCACGAGGGTTAGCCAAGTACTTCCCATCCTCGGTTGGGTCGTTGAAGACAAAGGTTCGAGCGACAGCTGTGCCTTCGACGTTTAAGATTCCTCCTAAATTGGATTGCCCATTGGGATTGATGCGAAGTAGTTTCCCCTTGGCATCAAACAGAAACTGGGGCTTGGGCTGTGCATTTGATTCATTTTGCGGGTTTTGCGTGCTCGAAGACAAGCGTTGCAACGGGTCAGCAAACCAGTCAGCGGCTCCACCTAAGCCTGCCGGGGCCTCCCCGGCGTAGGCCAGCAGCGGGCCGCTGTCGGCCAGCCCCGCCGTGCGGTCAAGCAGCCACTCGCGGCCCGGTCTCGGCAGCCCCAACGCCGGGGCACCGTTACGGGAAGGCAGCAGGGCCCGCCGGGGCGGTGGTGGGGGCGTGGGTGGAGCAGGCACCGGCGACGGGGGCACACTCGGCGCGGCGAAGTCCTGTTCGTAGCGCTGGGGCCGTAGCACAAGACCAGGTTCGGGGCGGCTGGCCTGAGGGTCAGGGACCGAGGGCGTGGCGGCCAGCACCCGCCCCACGGCCTGCCCCACCGCCCGCAGCACCCGGCCCAGGCCGCTGGGCGGCGGCTTGCTCAACCCGAGCCGCTCCTTGCGGAACTTGGCCCCGCCTTTGGCGTCCTCGTCTTCGTCGTCGCTGGCTTGCTCGCGCTCGCGCTGCTGTTGCGCCCGGCCCAGGCGGGCGCGGGCTTCGGCCTCCGTTTCGGCGTACTTGGAGCCGGGCGGGGCGTATTGTTAGCCCTGGCTCATGCCCTGGGCACCGTAGTCGATGGCGCCGGCGTTTTCCCAGTCCGGGGGGTCGCCGTAGAGGGGCGCGGGGGCATCTGCCGCTGCGGGGGGCGGGGCCAGGGCGGGGGCGTGGCGGGCACCGCCCGCCGCCCACGGGTTGTGCCGTCGGGGGGTTAGCATGGGGCCGGGCTATTTGAGCGGCGCGTCGCGCAGGCGCAGGCGGTCCAGCAGTTTGTCGTCGCAGCACTCGCCCAGCATCTGCCGGAAGGCGGTGGCTTTGGCAATCGGGTCGTCGATGCTTTCCAGGATTTTCTGGGCCAGTTCCAGCTTGCGGGCTTGTAGCTCCTGGTCGCGGGCTTGCGTTTCCTGGTCGCGTTTGGCCTGGTCACGCAGCGTTTCGGCTTCGGCGGCGCGGTAGTCCTGGTCGGCTACCGTGGCCGAGCGCAGGGCTTCGGTTTCGGCGGCGCGGCGTTCGTTTTCGCGGCGGGCTTGTTGCACGGCCTCCTCCTGCAGGGCCAGGTTGTAGTAGTCCAGGGCTTCGCCCTGGCCCAGCACCGAATCCACGAGGACCGAGTCGGTGGGCAGGATGCGCGAGGTAACGTCGAGGATGATGCCCGGCACGTGAAACATCCCGTAGGTGTTTTCGCTCTTCGCGTCGGCATCGGTAGCCGCCGTGGCCCGCTCGTAGAGGCTGCGCCGCTTGGCGTAGTAGCGCACCTCGCGGGGCGGCAACACGGCTACCTGGGGCGGCGGGGTTCCGCTGGGCAGCGCCGCGTTTGGCGCGGTCGTGGGTCGCTGGGCACCGCCGGCCGCTTGGGCCGTCGTTTCGTTCCCGGTGCCGCCGGGCAGCGTTTCGACCCGCACCTCGGCAAAGGCCACGGTTTGGTGGCGGTAGTCCTGCACCTGCTGCACCGTGCGCAGGGCCTGCTGGAGTATTTCGGCTACCTGGGCTTCTTCCACCAGCACTTCTTTCAGAAATGCCCGCAGGTCGGGCAGCCGCACCACGCGGGTGCGGCCGGGCATCCCGTCGCTGAAAACGAACGACACGTTGTCGAGGTAGGTGATGGTGACGTATTCCTGCTGCATTTGCCGGAACACGAAGTTGAGCGTCCGGCTCTGGTTGAGGTTGGACAGCTCGCGGGTAGTCAGGTTCTCGTCGCTCGTGGTCAGCGAGTTGGTGAGCTGACGGGTGGTGGTGGTTTGGGTGTTGGTGCCGCTGCCGGCCGTGTTGGCCTGGCCGGCCTGGGTTTGGGCCTGCCCGCCGGTGGTGGTGTTCACCTGCAGTTGCCGGTTGCTGGCCGACTGGGCCACGTGGCGGTCGAGGGCCGAGTTCAGGGCCTGCGTCATTTCGCTCGTGCCGCCGCCGTAGTTGGTGCCGGCCTCGTTGCTGTAGCCGCTGGTGGTGCTGTTGGTGGTGCTGTTGCCGCTCGTGTCGGTGCCGCTGCGGCTGGCGCTGGCCCCGCCGCTGAACGGCCCGATGGTGACGCGGGCCCCGCCGCCCACGGCAAAGCTGCGGCTGCGGCTGTTGGTGTTGGTGGTGGTGTTGGCGGCGCTGCCGTAGTTGCTGCCCGCCGAGTAGCCGCCGTACTCGTTGTTGCTGGCTTCGCCGGTTTCCTCGGCCACCATGCGCTCGAGTTCGTTGGCGCTGGCTTCCGAAAACGAGTCGAGCGCGTTTTCGGCCCGGGTGCTGACGCTGGTCTGGGCGCTGTTGGCCGACGTCGTTTGCTCGGAGTTGGTGTAGGCGCTGGCGCTGCTGGCGGCCGTGGTGGCCTCGCTCTGCGTTTGGTCCCGAAACGACTTGACGGTGATGGTGGTGCGCTCGCCGGGCAGCAGGCTGAAGGTTTTCACCACCCGCCCCGCCCCGTAGTTGCCCAGGTACGAGCGCACCACCAGGTGCTGCACCAGCCGTAGCTCGGGCTGCGCCTGGTCCGGCACGTCCAGAAAGCGCAGGGCCGTGGCCCCGCTCAGTTTCTGGTACACCTGCGGCAGCTTGCCGGCCTTAATCTGGGCCACGATGTAGTCGAGCGGCACCCCGGCCACGCGCACCTGCGCGGCGGCGGCCTTGGCCAGCGGCACCTTGCCCGACCGGGACAGTTCGGGCACCGCCAGCGCGGGGTTCACGCCTTGCGTCTGAACAAAATCCACGTACTGGGCCTGCTTCGCCGCCGCCGCTTCGGCCTCGTCCGGGCCGGTGTCGGCCACGTTGCCGTCATTTGCTTGCCGCAGCGCCGCGCCCGGTGCTACCCCCGGCGCGGTGCCTGGCTTGGTGCCCGGTGCCACCGGAGGCCGCACCGGCGTTGGCACCTGCACCACATCTACCTGCACGGCGCTCAACTCGGTGCGGAGCAGTTCGGCCCCGCCCAGCAGCTTGCTCTCCCCGCTGATGAGGTCGCGCCGCAGTTGTTCGGTCAGTTGCTCCGGGGTGGTGGTGGCGGCCTTTGCTTCCTGCAGGGCCAGCAGCGCCGGCGTAGGGGCCGGGTCGGGGCCGAAGTACGCGAGCGGGATGGGGATGGAACGCTGAAAATCGACCCGAAAGCTGGTGGATTGCGGCAGGTTGTATTCCAGCGTCGGAGCCTTGCTCGGGTCGCCAAATTTGATGAACGGGTTGCTTCCCACAACGGGCGACAACGGCGGCAAAGTGGTGGGGGCGTTACTCAATGACATGGGAGGTGAATGAGTTAAACTGCCAAAACGTAACCGCCGGCCCGCGTTGGTGGTGCCGACACCTGGAAAACGCCGCCAAGTTACAACGTATTGTTGAACCAGGCAAATGCGCCGGGGGCAACCGGCGCAGGGCAAACTAACTGTGCCCCAAGACCTCAACAGGCCCCCCAGGCAGCCAAAAAGTACAACGCGCCCTTTTTGCAGCACAACGCAGCACAAAATACGGGCTTGACAGCACAAACTACCCGGTGGCGTTCTCCAAAATTCGTTGCATCGTGGCCGCCAGCCCATTTCGGTCGAACTTCCGTGCGGCCAGTTCTCGTCCCCGCTGCCCTGCGGCCCGCGATGCCTCGGGCTGCGCCAGCAACCCGCGCAACCGTTCGGCCAGCGCGGGCGCATCGCCGGCGGGCGCGTACCAGCCGCAACCCTCACGCTCCACCAGCGCCTTCGTCCAGCCCCGGTTCGTAACGACTACGGGCGTGCCCACGGCCAGCGAGTCGTAGAGCTTGGCCGGCGAGTTGGCGTCCAGCACCGGCAAATTCAGGAACGAAACCACCGATACCTCCGCCAGCGCGAACCAGGTAAAAACCGCGTGGCGCGGCTGCCCGCCCACCAGCCGGATGCGCCCCGGCCACCGCGCCGCCGCCGCCGCCACCAGCGGCCGGTGGTGCCCGTCGCCCAAGAAAAGCCAGGTCACGGCGGCCTCGGCGGCCACCAGTGTTTCGGCAGCGGCCACCAGCGTAGCAATATCGTTGGCCCGCCCAAACGTGCCGGCGTACAGCACAAGGCGCTGCCCTTCCAGCCCCTCGGCGCGGCGCAGGGCGGCCACGGCGGCGGGCGTAGCGCGGGCGGCCAGGGCTAGGTCGGTGCCGTTCAAAACCGTCGTCACCTTCTCCGGTGCAATGCCCAGGCCCGTCACGTAGCGCGTCATGTCCGGCGAGAGCGGCACGATGTGCCGGGCGCTTTGATACAAGCGTTTTTCAAGCGCAAAAAGCTGCTGCCGGGCCAGCGCTGTCGGCACGGCCCCCATCGCCACCGGAAAGCTGGGCCACAAATCCTGCACCTCGAACACCCACGGCACCCGCCGAACCCGCGCACACCGCGCCGCTGCCCAGGCCGCCGTCAGCGGCGTACTGATGCCCCAAATAACGTCGGGCTTGTCTATTCGCAGCCCTTCGCGCACGGCCCAGGCCGCGTATTGCGCAAAGGCCAGCGCCCGTCGCGCCGGCCCCATGCGATTGTCGTAGCGCACATTGGTTTGCCGCAGCTCCACGCCCTCCGGCATCCAGGCAAATTCCTGGGTCATCCGCTGGCTTTCCCAGGCCGGCGTGGTCAGCAACGTCACCCGGTGCGTTTTCGCCAAATGCGCCAGCAACGTGTAATGCCGGCTGGTAGCCGCGCAATCAGGGTTGGTGTGGTACTGGCTGAAAACGGCAACGTGCATGGATTATCAATGAGTGAATGAGTGAATGAGCAGATGAGTGAATGATTAGTGCGGTAACGCGAGGTGGCGCACTGCCAACCATCAACTCACTCATTCACTCACTCGCTCATTGATGCTTTGGCCGGTAATGCGAGTCATTCAGTATTCGCTGGGCGTTGGTTTCGCCCATGAGCTTGGCCAGGGTGATGTCGGGATGTTCGGCTACGTACTTGCGCACAATTTGCAGGCCCACCCATTGCCCCACCCGGCCGGGGCAGGTGCGGTCGATTTCGGGCACATTGGGGCGTTCGGCCACGTACTTCTGCACCAGAAACGGCGTGGTGCTGTAGAGCAGGTCCTTCTCCAAAAAGTGGCCCCACACGCGGGGTTCGTTGGTTTTGAGGCTGGCCAGCTCGTTCGCCGAGTAGCCCAGCAGCAACGAGTCGGGGGTGCAGGGCAGCACCTGCCCGGCAAAGTACAGGGCCTTGCCCTCGCGCACCATCGCGTCGAGCACAGTGTTAGCCCGTGGCTCGTGCCGGTTGTACTTGCTGGCCACGGCCAGGGCCACGGCGGGCAGCACGTAGGCCGGCGCGTAGCGGCGCAGCATATAGCCCGGCAAGTCGGGCCGGCGGCTGGCCTTCGGCCCCGCAAACCACTCGGTGCTAATAACTAACAGGCTGTCGTTGGCAAAAATATCCTTGCCAACGAAGCCTAGCCCACTGTTGAACGTGACAACTTTGGGGGCTTTGAAATCAGGGAAGTAAAACCGTGTTCGCCAAAAAAAAGCGCCCAGCTCGCGGCCCAGCGCGGCACTGTCGGGGAAGGCAGCGGCGGTTTCGCGGCCCAGCTGCTGCAAGGCCGGGTTGGGGGCCATGTTGGCCATCAGGCCCAGCAGTTGGGTTTCGCGGCCCGGCTCGCGCTGCAAGTAGCGGCGGGCAAAACTGGGGTAAGCGTCCAGAAACTGCCGGGCATCGGCCGCCGTTTTGATGCGCAAAAAAGGCTTTTCGAGGCGCTGCACGGCCACCGCTGGAGCGGGAGCATCGGCGGCCGGGTCGGGGCGGCAGCCGTTTTCGCCGGTGCGCCCGCAGCCCGCTAGGCTGGCAACAGCACCCACAAATGCACCCATTCTAGCCACCCGACCCGAGCTGTTTCTGTTTTTCTTACCCACGGTTTTCTACTTTTGAGTAAAATTAGCCCACAGCCCGCACCGGGCACCCAATTCAGGCATTCCATGAAAAAAATCGTTCTCCTCGCCGCCGCCCTCGCGGCCGGCACCCTAACGGCCTCGGCGCAGGTTGAAATCGGCGTTAAAATCTCGCCTTCCATCACCAGCTTGCGGGCCGACGGGCCATCGGCAAACCCCTTCAGCGGCTCCGACAGCAAAGTCGGCTTCGGCGGCGGCCTGATTGTGGACTACTTCTTCGGCGAAAACTACGCCTTCGGCACTGGCCTTTTCCTCACTGGCAAAGGCGGCAGCTACACCTACACCGAGCTGGCCGGCACGCCCCTGGCCACGAGCATCACGCAGAAACTCACCACCCAGTACATTGAGCTGCCCGCTACCATCAAGCTCTTCACCAACGAAGTAGCTCCCGACGTAAAGCTTTATTTCCAGCTCGGCGCCTCCGTGGCTGTGCCCATCGCTGCCCGCATCGACGGCGAGAAATTCTTCAAAGACCCGTTTAATGGCAACAAAGAAACCGAAGCTTACAGCCACGTTTTTCCCGTCGATGCCAACGCCCTGCTCGGCCTCGGGGCCGAATACCAACTCGGCTCCCGCACCAAAGTGCTGGCCGGCCTCAGCTACCACCGGGGCCTGATTGACCTCGACCGCTACTTCGAAAAAGAGCGCGGTTTCAAGGACGTAAATATCCGCAACAACGTGTTTGCTCTGGATTTGGGGATGAAATTTTAATCACTGATTTTAAGGTGATTTAAGGTAATTGCACTGACTTTAGGTTCGCCCGCCACATCGATTGCCTGGTAAGTCCCGTCATCCGAGATGCACAAAAAAACCGACGGATTGCCGTCGGTTTTTTTGTGTCCTGATATTTCAAGGGGTCAATCAGTGAAATCGTCTTAAATCACCTTAAAATCAGTAATTAGTCGGTCAGGTCAAGCTCCCTATCCTGCACCTTGCTCATGGCCGCTGCCATCGAGCGCAACTGAATTTCTTCGCCGCGCTCGTCCTCAATGCGGTAATCCGTCAGGCCGAGGCTGCTGTCCTTCACCACTTTCACCCACTTGTAGTATTTCAGATACCACTTCATTTGCCTCGACACCAAGCCTTTGGTGTAAAAAGCGTGGAGAAACGGATGGACGTGCAGCGTCAAACCCGACTGGTTCTGGTTCACCAGCAGGTCGTCAATGCTGCCGTCAATTTCGTCCGTCACCTGGATGGAAGCCGAAATCTGGCCGGTGCCGCCGCAGGCCGGGCACACCTCGCCGGTGATGATGGTTTCAGCTGGGCGCACCCGCTGCCGGGTAATCTGCATCAGCCCGAACTTGGTGATGGGCAGCACGGTAAACTTGGCCTTGTCGTCCTTCATGACGTTTTCGACCGCCATTTCGACCTTTTTGCGGCTCTCGCCCGAGCGCATATCGATGAAGTCGATAACGATGATACCGCCCATGTCGCGCAGGCGCAACTGCCGCGCTACCTCTTTGGCCGCCAGCAGGTTAATCATGAGCGCGGTTGCTTCCTGGTCGTTTTCCTGGTTGCTTTTGCTGCCCGAGTTTACGTCCACCACGTGCAGGGCTTCGGTGTGCTCGATGACGAGGTAGCCGCCGCCGGGCACCGTTACGGTCTTGCCAAACAGCGTTTTAAGCTGCTTCTCGATGCCGGTGTGCTCAAACACCTTTACCTTCGCGTTGTGCAGTTTGAGCAAGCCCAGCTTGTCGGGCGCAATCTTGCGGAGGTAGTCGCGCATCTCCTCGTACATGGCCGGCGCGTCCACCACAATGCTGTCGAACGACTCATTGAGCATATCGCGCAGCATCGACGACGTGCGCCCCAGCTCCCCGAGGAGCTTATCGCCCATTTTGGCAGTGTTCAGCGTGGCAGCGAGTTGCTCCCACTTGCTCACCATATCCTGCATATCCTGGTCAAGTTCAGCCACCTCGCGGCCCTCGGCCACGGTGCGGATAATGACACCAAAATTTGTAGGCTTGATGCTGGCGATAAGGCGCTTGAGTCGGTCGCGCTCAGCCTTGCTCACAATCTTCTTACTGATGCTGATGACGTTTGTAAACGGCATCAACACCAGGTAGCGGCCCGCCATCGAGAGGTCGGTGCTCACGCGGGGGCCTTTCGTGGAGATGGGTTCTTTGATGACCTGTACCACGAGCTGCTGCCCCTTTTTGAAGACAGTTTCGGCCTTGCCGACCTTCTCCAACGGCTTTTCAAACGTGAATTTGTCGAGGCTGCCGGCGGCTTTGTTGTGCTGCACGGTTTTCTGCCACTTGGCCAGCGAGGGAAAGGTTTCGCCCAAGTCGCCGTAATGCAGAAAAGCGTCTTTCTCGTAGCCGATGTCCACGAAGGCGGCGTTAAGACCCGGCATCACCTTTTTAACGGTGCCGAGAAAAATATCGCCGACGGAATAATTGGTGTCGTTGCGGTCGAAGTGGTACTCGATGAGCCGCTTGTCCTGCAAGAGCGCAATCCGCTCCCCTTCCGGGGTCGAATTGATGACTAGTTCGTTGCTCAATGCGTTGATTGATTTAGCGCAATGCCCTGGCCCGCACAGCCGGTTTGCAGCACCCCCAAACGGGCAAAGGGAAGCCAGGACCAAGAATGTCCCAGCTTCCCTTACAGGCCCGAAAAAGGCGCACACCCACCACTTGGTCAGAAGGTTGCGTGTGAAAAAAAGCTTGGTTCAAGCCGTTGGGCAGCACCTGCTACCAAACGGCCCGAACCGCTGCTACGCCCCAAACGGGCAATTTATTTCTTCTTGTGACGATTCTTGCGCAGGCGCTTCTTGCGCTTGTGGGTGGCGATTTTGTGACGCTTACGTTTCTTACCGCAGGGCATATTTTTTGAGTTTTAGGGTTTCTTGTTTCTTGTTTCTCGTTTCCTGTCGCTTGTTGAAAAGAACCTTGTTTTCGACAACAAGAAACTAGGAACAAGAAACAAGAAACTACTTTAACTTGGCCAGCTCCTCGTCCACTGAAGCAGCCAGGGCTGGGTCGGTACTGAGGCTTTTGGCGGCTTTGAAAGCGGTGCGGGCCAGCGCGTTGTTCTCGGTGCGGGCGGCCGTAACGCCCAAGTAAAACTGGGCATTCACGTTTTTAGGGTTGATTTTCACCAATTCCTGAAACCGCGCCACGGCCTTATCAAACTGCGAGCTTTTCACCGCCAGAATGCCCATGTTGTAGAGGGCTTTCTCGTTGCGAGGGTCGGCGGCCAGCACCTCGCGCAGCAGCGTAATGCCTTGCACGGGGTTTTCCGATTCCATGTACGCCATGCCCAAATTAGTCTTGGCATCCAGATTATCGGGTTGTTGTTTAAGCACTTGCGCGTATAGCTCGCGGGCTTTGCCGCCCATCAGCTTGATGCGTTCGTCGGAAGTAGCGAAGCTAAATGCCTGGAAATAAGCATCCGCGGCCTGTTGCGTGGCTTGTACGCCGGGTTGCACTACGGCCAGTTGCTCGTAGTAGTAGCCGGCGCTATCAAAACGCTGCACTACCTCGTAGCCACGGGCCAACTGCCGCAAAAGCTGGGCTTTGGGCTTCTCCTCCTTCGCCTTGCCAAGCTGCCCCAGCCAACCGTTGAGCTGCTGACGCTGCTCTTTGGTGGCCGTGGTGTGCGGGGCCGCGCCGGGCGTACCGGCCGCCGCGCCCCCCGCCGTTGCCGTTTCCGGCGACATTTGGTCCGACGACGCATCGGCTTTCGAGCCGTTGGTGTTGGGGCCGCCGCCGTCGCGGTTGGCCGTGCGGGCCGCGTCTTTTGTCAGTTCGGCTTTGCCTTCCTTCGGTTTCAAAATTCCTTTGGGCAGCACAAACAAACCACCCACCAACGCCAGAGCGACGGCTAAGACAACGAACTGATGTGCAGCGGAACGGGTGGCAGGCATTGGAGAAAAAAAGACCGGCGGCAAGGCCGGTCTTCTTGAATTTTGGTGAGCAGTGCAAGCAGTTAGCAATCAGACCAACAACCGAAACGACTAACTAGTCTTTTCGGTGCGAGCGCCAACGTCCAACTACTTGGCACCGACCACCAAAAACACGTTAGGCTTTAGCACCAGCAGCCTTCACTTTTTTGCTGGCTTTGATTTTCGCCACGAAGGTTTTCGACGGCTTGAAGCTCGGAATGTAGTGCTCCTCAATGATGAGCGACGTGTTTTTCGAGATGTTGCGGGCTACTTTGCGGGCGCGTTTCTTGTTGATGAACGAGCCGAAACCACGCACGTAGATGTTGTTGCCTTCGGTCATCGAATCCTTCACTACTTTGAAGAAGGCTTCCACGGTCGTCAGGACGTCGGCTTTCTCGATGCCGGTCTTCTGGGAGATTTCGGCGATTACCTCTGCTTTAGTCACGTTGGGGGAACTTAGGGGTTAAAAAAAAGAGCAAATTCGGGCAAGCAAGCTCCGAAACGCCGCGTAAGCCCTTGCCCGGTAGGCGGTTCGCTTTGGCTTTTCGGAGCGCAAAGGTAGTCCCGTTTTTTTATTTTACCAACCAAATGCTTCCCACATTTTTTCTTCCAATCAATTCGCCTTCATAATTTTGGCTAAAACGACCCTCATGCCTTCTTTTTTGGCGGCTGCGCTGCTGGCCTGGTACCCGCGCAATCACCGCGACCTGCCCTGGCGCCACACCCGTGACCCCTACGCCATCTGGCTCTCCGAAGTCATTCTTCAGCAAACCCGCGTGGCGCAAGGGCTGCCTTACTATGAGGCATTCCTGGCCGCTTATCCCACGGTGCAGCAACTGGCCGCCGCCCCCGAGCAGGATGTGCTGCGGCTCTGGCAGGGCTTGGGCTACTATTCGCGGGCCAGAAATATGCACCATACGGCCCAACAAGTTGTGAGTGAGCACCAAAGCCGGTTTCCCGCAACGTATGCCGGGCTGCTCAAGCTGCGCGGCGTGGGGCCGTACACGGCGGCAGCCATCGCCTCCTTCGCTTTCGATGAGGCCGTAGCGGTCCTTGATGGCAACGTCTACCGAGTGCTGGCGCGGATTTTCGGGCTGCACGACGACATTGCCGCGCCCAGTTCGCGCAAGGTGTTTCAGGCCCTGGCCGACCAACACATTCCAACCACCGCACCCGCCGATTTCAATCAGGCCATCATGGAGTTTGGGGCGCTGCAATGCACGCCGCAGAAGCCTGATTGCCTGTTTTGCCCGTTGCAAACTACTTGCTGGGCATTTCAGCACGGGCAAGTGGCCCTGCTGCCCGTCAAAACCAAAGCCAAGGCTTCGCGGGTGCGGTTTTTTCATTACTTCGTGCTGCGCTACGGCGCTACGTTGTACCTCAAGCCGCGCACCGAAAAAGACATCTGGCAGGGGCTCTACGACTTCGCCCTGGCCGAAACCGATGCCGCCGAGCTTCCTGTGGATGAATTAATTCGACACCTCGACGGGCTGGGGGCGGTGCTCGACACCAGCCGCGCCGCCGAACCCGCCCCGCCCGTGGCGCTGCGCCACGTACTGAGCCATCAAAAGCTGGAAGCGCGGTTCGTGGACCTGCCGCTGGCCCGCCCCCTGCCCGCCGCTACCGTCCGCGATTTGGGACTGAAAGCCTACTCGGCAGCCGAAATTGAAGCGCTGCCCAAGCCGCAGCTCATTGCCAATTATTTGAGCAGCCATTGGCCCACAATTTAATTGACAATATTTTTAGCCGATAATTTGTAAAGTAAATTTTTAAGGCGTAGCTTTGAGAGGACGAACCCTAGATAGGGCGGCGTCGTTTTTTTTATTTAAACCGCAGCAATCATGTCGGGAGTAAACAAAGTAATTCTGGTAGGCAACCTGGGCAAAGACCCCGAAATCCGCCACCTCGAAGGCGGCGTGAGCGTGGCCCGCTTCAGCCTCGCCACCAACGAGTACTACAAAGACAAGCAAGGTGCCCGCGTCGAGCGCACCGAGTGGCACAACATTACGGCTTGGCGCGGCTTGGCCGAAGTAGCCGAGAAGTACCTCAAAAAAGGCCAAATGGTGTACGTGGAGGGCAAACTCCGCACCCGGCAGTACCAGGACAAAGACAGCCTGACGCACTACGTGACGGAAGTAGTGGTAGACGAATTGACCATGCTCGGCGGCAAGTCGGGCGGCAGCGGAGCAGCTGGCGCAAGTAGCAACAGCGCAACCGGCGACTCAACTAACGGCGAAGCCGCCCTGCAACAGACGTTTCGACAGGAGCCGGAGTTGGACCAACTTCCCTTTTAAACCACTGATTTTAAGGGTTATTAGCCTTAAAGCTGTTTAGAAAGCCCGTTGC
>JANYFQ010000264.1 GCA_025362615.1 Hymenobacter sp.
GGTTGGTAGTTTTTTGGCGGTTTTTGAGGCCCGAAGGCAACAAGTAACGAGAAACAAGCAACGAGAAACAAGCAACGAGAAACAACCGGAAACACAAAACGCTCAAATTGCCCGCGTAACAGCAGTGAGGGCGTTGAACAAAAATCCCCTCCCTGACTGGATGGGCGTTTGCCCGCCCCGCGTTTGCCCGACCCGGCCGTACCTTACTTCCCCATCCTGCCATGCGCCTTGCCGTGCCCGCCCCCGCCGAAGAACCCGCCCCTGCTACCGCGCCCCTTGATGCCCTGTTTGGGCCGAAGGGGGCCACCGTGGCCAGCGTGGGCAAGGCCGTGCGTATTTTGCTGGTGCTGGGCGTGTTTATCAGCGCCGTCATCAATCCGCAAGCACTTACCAGTTGGCGCAATTTTGCCGTCACCTACGGCTACACCCTCATGTATTCGTTTGGGCTGTGGCTCACCAACGGCTACGTGGTGAGCTGGCTCAACCACCGCTACCGCTGGACCGAGCAGCCCGGCCGGCGGCTGCTGCTCACGCTCGGAGTGTCGCTGGGCGGGTCGCTGGCCGTGATTGTGCTCATGAATGCCGTGCTGCTGCTGCTGCGCGGGCAGCCGCTGGCGCGGCTCTGGTCGGGCCAGATGTACTGGAACCTGCTGCTGCCGCTCATCGTCACGGTCATCGTTTCGCTGTTCAACCACAGCCGGGCATTTTTTTATCAGTGGCGCGAGGCGGCGGTGCGGGCCGAACGCCTCGAAAAAGAAACCGCCGTGGCCCGCCTCGACGGCCTGCGCCGGCAGGTGGACCCGCACTTTCTCTTCAATTCCCTCAACGCCCTCACCAGTTTGGTGGAAGAAAACGACCCGGCCCGCGCCGTGCGCTTCATCCGGCAGCTCAGCCAGGTGTACCGCTACGTGCTCGAGAGCAGCCGCCAGGAGCTGGTGCCGCTGGCCGACGAGCTGGCCTTCGCCGAAAGCTACCTCTTTCTCCAAAAAACGCGCCTCGGCGAGGCCCTGGCCGTGGAAATGATGCTGCCCCCGCCCGCCGCGCTGGCCCCGTACTGCGTGCCGCCCCTGGCCTTGCAGCTGCTGCTCGAAAATGCCGTCAAGCACAACACCGCCTTCCAGGCCGACCCTTTGCGCCTGCACATCAGCCTCGATGCCGCCGTCGGCACCCTCACCGTTCGCAACACGCTGCGCCCCCGCCGCCTAGCCCCCGGCGAAGCTTCCGGCCTGGGCCTTCAAAACCTGGCCGCCCGCTACGCTTTCCTCACCGACCGGCCGCTGCAAGCGGGGGAGGAGGCCGGCGAGTTTGTGGCCGTGCTGCCGTTGTTGCGACTTTAATTGTTGCATTGCTTAATTGTTGCATTGCTTAATTGTTGCTCATACAGCCCTCCAACGGCCCTGCGCCCACTGCGTTTGATTACTGCGCCTACTGCGGAACATATTCCAAGACGACCCACAGAACGACCAGCAATTAAGCAATTAAGCAATTAAACAATTTAACCAAAACCCAGCAACAAGAAACAAGAAACCCTAACTTTAGGCCCCCAAACCATTCCCAACGGCCTGTATTTTGTTTATTGAACCCCGCGTCGGCTCCCGCCACCACGCCCCGCGCCGGGGGTGGATTGAGGTGGTGTGCGGCTCCATGTTTTCGGGCAAAACCGAGGAGCTGATTCGCCGCCTCACCCGCGCCCGTATTGCCCGGCAGCACGTCGAAATCTTCAAGCCCGCCCTCGACACCCGCTACCACGCCCACGACGTGGTGAGCCACAACGCCACCCGCATCCGCTCGACGCCGGTGGCCGTGGCCTCCGAAATGCTGCTGCTGGCCACCGGCTGCGACGTGGTGGGCATCGACGAAGCCCAGTTTTTTGACGAGTCGCTCGTGGACGTGTGTCGGCAGCTCGCCGACCAGGGCACCCGCGTCATCGTGGCCGGGCTCGACATGGACTTTCGGGGGCAGCCCTTCGGCCCGCTGCCGGCGCTGCTGGCCACGGCCGAATTCGTGACCAAAGTCCACGCCGTGTGCGTGTGCTGCGGCGAAATCGCGTCGTACTCCTACCGCATCGCCGCCAGCGACAGCCAGGTGCTGCTCGGCGAAACCGACTCCTACGAAGCCCGCTGCCGCCCCTGCTTCCGGGCCGGCCGCGCCGCCGACCGCCCCGCCCCGGAGGCCGTGCGGGCAGATGGGTGAGTGGCGGGCGGGCGGCAGGTGGTGCGGGCGGGCGGCTTTTTCGCCGCCCGCCCGCTTCGGCTTGAACAGCGGCGAATGAAGCGGTCGGCAGGGAACCCGCACGGGCCACCGGGCTTA
>JANYFQ010000668.1 GCA_025362615.1 Hymenobacter sp.
TTACCAGATTTTGGCGCGCTCGGTCTGGGCGCGCATCATTTTGCTGCCGTCCGTGCAGCCGAAGGCCTGATAGAACTCGGGCATGTTTTGCAGCGGCCCGATGGTGCGGTACTGGTCGGGCGCGTGCGGGTCGGTGAGGATGAGCTGGCGCGTCATTTCGGGGCGGGTGTTGCTATGCCACACCTGGGCCCAGCTCACGAAAAAGCGTTGCGCGGGCGTGAGGCCGTCAATCGCCTGCCCGCCCTTGGCCTGCGGGGTCTTCTGGAAGGCGGCGTAGGCAATGGTGAGGCCGCCGAGGTCGGCCAGGTTTTCGCCCATCGTGAGCTTGCCGTTTACGTGTACCGAGTCGAGGGGCATGAAGGCATCGAACTGCTTGCCCACGACGGCGGCTTTGGCGTTGAATTTTTCGCCGTCCTCTTTCGTCCACCAGTCGCGCAGGTTGCCGGTGGCATCGTACTGCCGGCCCTGGTCGTCGAAGCCGTGGGTCATTTCGTGGCCAATCACGGCCCCGATGCCGCCGTAGTTCACAGCATCGTCGGCCTTAGCGTCGTAAAACGGCGATTGCAGGATGCCGGCCGGGAATACTATCTCGTTGAGGCTGGGGTTGTAGTAGGCATTTACGGTGGGCGGCGTCATGCCCCATTCCATGCGGTCCACGGGCTTGCCGAAGCGGCGCAGGTTGTCGGCGTTGGCCCACTCGCGCGAGGCCAGCACGTTGTCGAGGTAGCTGGCCCGGCTGATGTTGAGGGACGAGTAGTCCTTCCACTTGTCGGGGTAGCCAATCTTGACGGTGAAGGCGTTGAGCTTTTTGAGGGCTTCGGCTTTGGTGCCGGCGCTCATCCAGTCGGTCGCCTTGATACGCTCGGCGTAGGCCAGGCGCAGGTTCTCAATCATTTGCTTGGCGCGGGCTTTGGCTTCGGGCGAAAACGCTTTGTCCACATAAAGCTGGCCGAAAGCTTCGCCCAGGGCACGGTCGGTGCTCTGCAACATCCGCTTCCAACGGGGCTGCTGCTTTTTGGCCCCCGACAGGACCTGGGTAAATTTGAATGCTTCGTCGCCGAAGGCCTTGGGCAGCGCCGCCGTCAGGCTGCTGGTGAGCTGCCATTTCAGATATACTTTCTGGTCGGCAATCGGCTCAGCGGCCAGCATGGTGCTTACTTCCTTGAAGAAGTCGGGCTGGCCCACAATTACTTCCTTCGCCGCCAGGCCCTGCATTTTCAGCATCAGGGGCAGGTTGAGGTTGGGGTAGTCTTTGCTGAACTCGGCCACGCTCATTTTGTGGTAGTTGGCGTAGGGGTCGCGCAAATCGACGCGGCTTTTGCTGGCTTTGGCCAGGCGCGTTTCGATGCGCTGCACGGTGGCGGCGTTGGCATTAGCCGTGGCTTCGTCGTTGCCGAGCAGCTTGAAGGTGTTCACCAGATAGCCCTGGTAAGCCGTGCGGATGCCTTTCGAGCGAGCGTCGTCTTTGAGGTAATAATCGCGGTCGGGCAGCGAGAGGCCGCCCTGGCCGAACTGCACGGCGTACTGGCTCGAAATCTTGTCGTCCTGCCCCACGTAGGAGCCAAACCACGGCCCGCCGACGTGCGCCTTCGGGTCGGCCAGCAGGCGCTGCATGGCCGCTAAGTCATTGGCCGCGTCAATCTTAGCCAGGTGCGGCTGCAAGTACTTCAGGCCGGCCGCGTCAATCGCCGCCGAGTCCATGGCCGAGGCGAAAAAGTCGCCCACTTTTTGGGCGTTCGAGCCTTTGGCGGCTTTGCCGGCATCGCGGGCGGCCGTTTCGAGGATGCTGCGGAGGGTGGCGTTGTTCTTATCGGCCAGCTCGTTGAAGCTGCCCCAGCGCACTTCGGCGGCCGGGATGGGGTTGTTTTTCAGCCAGTTGCCGGAGGCATAATGAAAAAAGTCGTCGCAGGGCTTCACCGATGGGTCGATGTTGGCGACGTTGATGCCGATGCCCTTGACGGGCGGCGTAGTGGGCGGGCTGGCCAGGGCCAAAGTGGTGGGCAGGGCACCGGCGGCCAGCAGCGCAGCCGCCGCAGCGGCCCGGCGCAGGCGGGAAACGTGGGTCATGTTCAAAATTAAAAACAGGTGGGAAACGGTGGGGTAAAGTTACGCCCGCCGCCGGTTTGGGCGAAGAGACGCGGCGGGGAGGCGGGGGTTGCTTGTTTCTGGTTTCTGGTTTCTGGTTTCTTGTTTCTTGTTTCTTGTTTCTTGTTTTCAACGATTGACTGAACAAGCGGCCCCGGAACGACACTGCGCCCACTGCGCTTTTGCCACCGCGCCCACTGCGGGACGGCTAGTAACTGCTGTTACGCGGGCAATTCGAGTGCCTTGTGTTTCTCGTTGCTTGTTTCTCGTTGCTTGTTGCGTTAGTGTCTCAAAAACCGCCCAGAAACCACCAACAAGCAACAAGAAACAAGAAACAAGAAACAAGCAACAGCCCACGTAACATCAGCTAGTAAAACGACCCAACCAGCAACCAGAAACTACCTTCGCGCCGTGCCCCTCTACAACCGCCGCCCCGACGTCATCATCGCCGCCCCCCCGGCCCCGCTGGGCCTGGCCGAATTGCTGGCCCAGGTGCGCGTGGCCCTGCTCCGCCACCTGCCCGACACGTACTGGCTGGTGGCCGAAGTGGCCGACATCACCCGGCCGCGCACGGCCGCCGCGCACTGCTATTTTACCCTCAGCGAACAGGCCACCGACAGCCGGGGCGGGGCCGTGCGGGCGCAGGCGCGGGCCACGCTCTGGAGCAGCCGCTACGCCACCGTGGCCACCCGCTTCGAGCGCCACACCGGGCAGCCGTTGCGGGCGGGCCTGCGGCTGCTGCTGCAAGTGCAGGTGCGCTTCCACGAGCAGTACGGCCTGAGCCTCGACGTACTGGCCATCGACCCGAGCTACACCGTGGGCGAGCTGGCCCGCCTGCGCCTGCTGACGCTGGAAAAACTAACGGCCAAGGGCTTGCTCGACCGGCAGCGGGCGCTGCCGCTGGCCCTGGCCCCGCAACGGCTGGCCGTCATCAGCTCGCCCACCGCCGCTGGCTACCAGGATTTTATGCAGCAGCTCCGCGAAGCCCCCTACGATTTTGCCGTGGCCCTCTTCCCGGCCGCCATGCAGGGCGACGAGGCCCCGGCCGCCATCCGGGCGGCGCTGGACCTGGTGCGGGCGCGGCGCTCGCGCTTTGATGCCGTGGTGATTATCCGGGGCGGGGGCGGCAAAACCGATTTGCTGGCCTTCGACGACTACGGCCTGGCCGCCGCCATCGGGGCGTTTCCGCTGCCCGTGCTCACCGGCATCGGCCACGAGCGCGACGAGGCCGTGGCCGACCTCACGGCCCACCGCGCCCTCAAAACGCCCACCGCCGTGGCCGTGTTTTTGGTCGAGCGCCTGGCCCGGCTCGAAGCCGTGGTGTACGGCTACGCCGAGCAAATCCGCACCGCCGCCGGCCGCCACCTGGCCCGCCACGGCCAGCGCCTGAGCCAGTTGCGGCACCGCGCCCAGGCCGCCGCCCGCCAGCCCCTGGCCGCCGCCCGCGCCGCCCTGCACCAACGCATCCGCCTGGCCGCGCAAGCTCCGCGCGAGCGCCTGCGCCAGCAGGCCCAAGCCCTGGCCCACACCCGCCAGCAGTTGCCCCGCGCCGCCCGCCGCGCCCTGGCCCGCGAGCAGCGCACCCTGCGCCAGCGCAGCCGTACCTTGCTCCAACGCTTTCTGCGCCACCACCGCCGTCGCCGCGAAGACCTCCTGCGCCGCCGCTACCAGGTGCAACTGGCAGCTGCCGCCCTGCTGCACCGCGCTGAGGTTTCTTTACTTGTAAACCATGAAATATAAATTATGAACTACGAATTATGAGTTGAGTCGTTTGGCACGGCCGGGCACGTTCTCGGCGCGTTGCCACTTAGTTTCGCCTCCGTAGCGCGGGCGCAAGAACTTTCCGACAGCCCACGGGCGCAACCCGCTCAAGCCACCAATGGCAGGCTCAAAACCAACCAACAACACACTACACACGCGCCCCACCAACGCCCGCAAAAAATTCATAATTCATAATTCATAATTTAAAAAAACCATGACCTACCGCGAAGCCCTCGAAGAACTCGAAACCATCCTCCGTGCCCTCGAAACCGATGCCGTGGACGTGGACGACCTCACGTTGCGCGTCGAGCGCTCGGCCGAGCTTATCCGCTTCTGCCGCCACAAGCTGCGCCACGCCGAAGCCTCACTCGACCGCGTGTTTGATAGCCTGGACGAGGACGACGCAGCCGATAACGACCCCGACGACGCGCAAAAAACGGACGATGAGGATGAGAACGATGAAGCTGATGAGCCTGAGCAAACCGGCGGCCCCGGCCGGCCCGGAACCCCCGGCTGGCTCCGTTAACAATAGGACTTACGCAAAAACCAGGGTCGGTTTTGCTAACTCGCGGTTCATGTACGCATCCAATAACCCTTGCTTGAGTTGATACACTGTTTTTTTGCTACTGTAGGCCAGGCTTTTGAGCCGTGTCCAGACGCGCAAGGCCA
>JANYFQ010000669.1 GCA_025362615.1 Hymenobacter sp.
TTCACGTTGTCGGTCAGGTCTTTCCAGGTGCCCGATACGCGGGGCACGTTGGCCTGACCTCCCAGTATGCCTTCGGTGCCCACCTCGCGGGCCACGCGCGTCACCTCGCCCGCAAAAATATTGAGCGAGTCCACCATCTGGTTCAGGTTTTCTTTGAGCTGCAACAGTTCGCCGCGCACGTTCACGGTTATTTTCTGGCTTAGGTCGCCGCGGGCCACGGCGGTGGCCACGTTGGCGATGTCGCGCACTTGGCTCGTGAGGTTCGAGGCCATCGTGTTCACGTTGTCGGTCAGGTCTTTCCAGGTGCCGCTCACGCGGGGCACGTTGGCCTGGCCGCCCAGAATGCCCTCGGTGCCCACCTCGCGGGCCACCCGCGTCACCTCGCCAGCGAAGATGTTGAGCGAATCGACCATCTGGTTGAGGATGTTTTTGAGGTCGAGGATTTCGCCCTGCACGTCCACCGTCATCTTCTGGCCCAGGTCGCCCCGCGCCACGGCCGTGGCCACGGTGGCGATGTCGCGCACCTGGCTCGTCAGGTTAGCCGCCATAAAGTTCACGTTGTCGGTAAGTTCCTTCCAGGTGCCGCCCACGCGGGGCACCACGGCCTGGCCGCCGAGCTTGCCTTCGGTGCCCACCTCGCGGGCCACCCGCGTCACCTCGTCGCCGAAGATGTTGAGCGAATCGACCATCTGATTCAGGATGTTTTTCAGCTCCAGGATTTCGCCTTTCACGTTCACCGTCATCTTCTGGCCCAGGTCGCCGCGGGCCACGGCGGTGGCCACGTTGGCGATGTCGCGCACCTGGCTCGTGAGGTTAGCGGCCATCGTGTTCACGTTGTCGGTCAGGTCTTTCCAGGTGCCGCTCACGCCGGGCACCACGGCCTGGCCGCCGAGCTTGCCTTCGGTGCCTACCTCCAGCGCCACGCGGGTTACTTCGCCGGCGAAGGTGTTGAGCGAGTCCACCATCTGGTTGAGGTTGCCCTTTAGCTGCAGCAGCTCGCCTTTTACATCGACGGCAATTTTCTGGCTCAAATCGCCCCGCGCCACGGCGGTGGCCACGTTGGCGATGTCGCGTACCTGGCTCGTGAGGTTGGCGGCCATCGTATTTACGTTGTCGGTCAGGTCTTTCCACACGCCGCCCACGTTGGGCACCACGGCCTGCCCGCCGAGCTTGCCTTCGGTGCCCACTTCCTGGGCCACGCGGGTTACCTCGCCGGCAAATACGGTCAGGTTGTCGATGGTGCGGTTGATGGTTTCGGCCATCACCTTGAAGTCGCCCGACACCGGAATCTGGAAGGTTTCGTCGAGGTTGCCCCGGCTGATTTCCTTGAGCACCTTGCCCACTTCGAGCACCGGCACGGCGATGCTGTCCACGAGGCCATTGATGTTGTTTATCATGTCGCGCCAAAAGCCCGACGCACCCTCGGCGCTGGCGCGGGCCTTCAGGTTGCCCTCTACGCCAGCTACTTTACTGATGCGCGACACCTCGCCGCCCACACCGCCAATCATTTCCACCATCGAGTTGTAGGCCTCGGCGATTTCGGCAAAAATGTCGTCGTTCTGTTTGGTCAGGCGCACACTCACGTCGCCTTTCTTAAAGGCATCGAGCGCAAAAAGCACCCGGTTGAGCTGGTCGTTTACGTAGCCGGGGTCCTGGGTTTCGATGGTGCCGCGGGCGGTTCCCCGGCGGCGGGTAAGGTCGCTGTTGGTGCGGACCACGTCGAGTGCGGAAATGGCGCCGGCATCGAGCAAATCGTTGTCCCCTGACGAGGCAACGGAGCGGACGGCAGATGACATTTTCTTAGGGGCAGCCATGAAATGGGGACGGAATGGAGAGGAATGATTGAGCCAGCGGGCAAAATACGTGGCGGCGTCGGCACCGTTGCGCAAATTGGCAAACCAACCGCGAAAGTAAGGCCCGGCAGGGTTCTGAACCCGGTCGTCACCAATCGGCGTTGCGGAAAGCCACGGCACAAACGCCGGCCGGATTTTTGTGCGGTTGGCGGCGCGGCGCGGGTTCCGGGCGCATCTTTGCGGCCGGTTTTCAATCAATTCCGGGCATTATCGGTTGCTCAGGCACTCGTTTCAGTTTGTTTTTATTCAGCTTTCAGCGCACATGGTCAAGAATTTAGTAATTGTCGAGTCGCCCGCCAAGGCCAAAACCATTGAGGGCTACCTCGGCCCCGACTACGTGGTGCGCTCCAGCTACGGCCACGTCCGCGACCTGCCCAAAGACAACAATGCCATCGACATCGCCAACGGTTTTAAGCCGACTTACGTCGTCGATGCCGACAAGCGGGAGTTGGTTTCGCAGCTAAAAAAACTGGCGAAAGAGGCCGAAGTCGTGTGGCTGGCGAGTGACGACGACCGCGAAGGCGAGGCCATTTCGTGGCACCTGGCCGAAACCCTGAACCTAGCCGAGGCCAAAACGCGCCGCATTGTGTTCCGCGAAATCACCAAAACGGCCATCCTTAAGGCCATCGAAAACCCGCGCCGCGTGAACCAGGACCTGGTGAACGCCCAGCAGGCCCGCCGGGTGCTCGACCGCCTCGTGGGCTTCGAACTAAGCCCCGTGCTCTGGAAAAAAGTGAAGCCCGGCTTGAGCGCCGGCCGGGTGCAAAGCGTGGCCGTGCGCCTGGTGGTGGACCGCGAGCGCGAAGTGGCCCAGCACACCCGCAGCAGCGCCTACCGCGTGGTGGCCCGCTTCGATGCCGGTCGCGGCGCGGTGCTGGAGGCCGAATTGCCCACTCGTTATAAGGTACTGGCCGAGGCCGAAGCATTTTTGCAACGCTGCCTCGGGGCCAGCTACCAAATTGAAAGCCTGGACAAAAAGCCCGGCAAGCGCAGCCCGGCCGCGCCCTTCACCACCAGCACCTTGCAGCAGGAAGCCAGCCGCAAGCTCGGCTATTCGGTGGCCCAGACAATGCAGGTGGCCCAAAAACTCTACGAAGCCGGCCGCATCAGCTATATGCGGACCGACTCGGTGAACCTGTCGGGCGAGGCCCAGGCCGGGGCGCAGGCAGCCATCACGGCGGCCTACGGGGCCGAGTACCACCAGCAGCGCACCTTCAAAACCAAGTCGGCCAGCGCCCAGGAGGCCCACGAAGCAATCCGGCCGACTGATTTTGCCCTCGTGAAGGCCGGGGCCGAAGCCTCCGAGCAACGCCTCTACGACCTCATCCGCAAGCGGGCCATGGCCTCGCAAATGGCCGAGGCCACCGTGGAGCGCACCACGGCCGTCATCGGCATCAGTACCCAGCCGGGCGTGGCGCTCACAGCTAGTGGTGAGGTCATTACGTTTGAGGGCTTTTTGAAAGTTTACGCCGAAAGCAAGGACGAGGAAGAGGAAGAAACCAGCGATACGGCCGCCGAAAGCAGCTTCTCGCGGGGCCTGCCGCCGCTCACGGTGGGGCAGGGTTTGCCGCTGCTGCGCCTCACGGCCACCGAGCGGTTTTCGTCGCCCCCGGCCCGCTACACCGAGGCTTCGCTGGTGAAAAAGCTGGAAGAAATGGGCATTGGCCGCCCCAGCACCTACGCCCCCACCATCAGCACGGTGCAGAAGCGCGGCTACGTCGAAAAAGACAACCGCGAGCCCAAAGTGCGGAGCTTCCACTTGCTCACGCTCACGGCAACCGGCGTGTCGGACGAGGAGCAGAACGAGAACTACGGGGCCGAGAAAGCCAAGCTTTTCCCGACCGATACGGCCATGGTCGTGAACGACTTTCTGGTCGAGCACTTTCCCAACATCGTTGATTTTCAGTTCACGGCGAAGGTTGAAGACGAGTTCGACCAGATTGCCAACGGCCGCGAAGACTGGACCAAGATGCTGGGCAACTTTTACCTGCCCTTCCACCAAACCGTGGAACAGGGCCAGGAAATTGACCGCAACACGCTGGGCAGCACCCGCGAAATCGGCGTACATCCCGAAACCGGCGACCGTATTTCGGCCCGCCTCGGCAAATACGGCCCCTACGTGGCCCTCGGCGACACCACCAACCCGGAGGTAAAACCGGCCTACGCCAACCTCCGCAAAGGCCAGTTTATCGAAAGCATTACCCTCGAAGAAGCGCTGGAACTCTTCAAGTTGCCCCGCGTGGTGGGCACCTACGAAGACAAGGATATGAAGGCTGCATTGGGACGTTTTGGCCCTTACATTCAGCACAACAGCAAGTTTTACTCCCTCACCAAGGAGCAGGACCCGCACACCATCACGGCCGAAGAAGGCGTGGCCCTCATCGAGCTGAAGCGCAAGACCGATGCTGAGCGCCTCATCAAGTCGTTCGACGAAAACCCCGACATTCAGGTGCTTAACGGCCGTTTTGGACCCTACATCGTGGCGGGCAAAAAGAACGTCAAAATCCCGAAAGGGGAGGAGCCCACCGAGCTAACGCTGGCCCGCTGCGTCGAACTCGCCGATGCCACGCCCGACAAGCCCGCCAAAGGCGGCCGTTTCGGCAAAAAGGCAGCCCCCGCCAAAGCCGAAAAAGAGGCCGATGCCCCGGCCAAAAAAGCCGCTGCCGCCAAAAAACCAGCAGCCAAAAAGCCCGCCGCCAAGAAGAAGCCGGCGGCCAAAAAGCCCGCCACGGCCGCAAAAAAGCCGGCCACCGCCAAAGCCAAAACCGCCAAAGCTGCCTAAAAACCAACGCTCATGGACCCCATTCAGCCTTTTGAGGAGTGCATCATCGTCACCGTCGAAGACCAAAGCAAGCTTGCTTTGGTGATGGAATTACTCAGCCATTTCGACTTGGTGCGGGCGCGGCGCGAGAAACTGCCGGTAATGAAAGTTCAGCCCAATGTTGCTGAACCGCCACCCCTTGAACAACAAGATGGTTTTTTGGCCAGCTACGGAATGTGGGCCGGCCGCGACGATATTGATGCTGACGCACTCCGCGAAAAATGGCAGCGCGACTTGGATTCACACGACTAAGATGGTTCTGCTCGACACAAATATTCTCATCGGATTTTGGAAGCAAAATGCACTGATGCAAAGCCAATTGCAAGCTATTGGTGAAACTAATTTGTGTATCAGTGCGGTAACGGAAGCAGAGCTTTTGGTGGGTGCCCGCGACACGCAGGATTTGCGGATGATTCGGCGTAAAATAGCGCACTTGCCGGTCATACCGATTGACCCGGACATTTGCACATCAATGGCCAAACTGCTGACTAAGTTCGTGTTGAGTCATCGCCTGCAAATGCCCGATGCCCTGATTGCCGCCACGGCCCTGCACCACGACCTTCCGCTTTTCACGCTCAATTTGAAGGACTTTCGCTACATTCCTAACCTGCGTTTACACCAACTCACGCCGGATAATTGAAGCCTGATAAAATGCCCGTTCCGAAAATCGGAGCGGGCATTTTGTTACCCCACAATTTCAAGTATAGGACTTACGCAAAAACCAGGGTCGGTTTTGCTAACTCGCGGTTCATGTACGCATCCAATAACCCTTGCTTGAGTTGATACACTGTTTTTTTGCTACTGTAGGCCAGGCTTTTGAGCCGTGTCCAGACGCGCAAGGCCA
>JANYFQ010000672.1 GCA_025362615.1 Hymenobacter sp.
GTTAAGTACAAAGACCGCACTACCAGTATCGGGATAATATCGAATGTAAGTGATGGACGCGCACCTGGCATTCTTATCTTTATGACAGAAGCACCAGACACTATAGTTACTCAGGGTTCTTTGGGGTTTTCAATTAATGTATCTGATGTAGAATTCAGTTATTTAACAGAAGTGTTCAGAAAGAGCATTCAACATGTTTCTCCCTCTTTAGATTCTGTTAAGTGCAGGAATCTCTCTTTTTCTGTCTATTTTCACACGTTACCTAATCTTGACTTTAGCCATTTGGGAGTAATTTTTGGCTAAAAAAAGAAACCCGCCGGGTGGGGCAGGCTTAGCTTTGGGTAACCACACCGTCGAGCCATGCCCACCTTCCCCCGCGAGTTTCAGGCCGTAATAATACCGTACGTCCGGTTATTCTCCCGCCGCGTCTTCGCCCACGTGCAGCTTTTGCTGCTTGGGGCCATCCTGGCGCCAGGCAAACGCACGGTCACGGCGGCCTTGCGCATCGTGGGGCTGGGCCAGCAGGCCGGCTGGCACAAGTACCACCGGGTCCTGAGCCGGGCCAAGTGGAGCGCCCGGGCCGCCAGCCGCGTGCTACTGGGCCAGCTCGTGGCCGCGTTTCTGCCCGCCGGCCCGCTGGTCTTCGGCCTGGACGAAACGCTCGAACGCCGCTGGGGCCCGCGCATCGCCGCCCGCAGCATCTACCGCGACGCCGTGCGCAGCAGCGATGCCCACTTGGTCAAGTGCTCGGGCCTGCGCTGGCTCTGTGTGTGCCTGCTCACGCCCTTGCCCTGGGCCGCCCGCGTCTGGGCCCTGCCCGTGCTGACCGTCTTGGCCCCCTCCGCCGGTTGGGCCACGGCCCAGGGCCGGCCCCACAAAAAAGTCACGGACTGGGCACGACAAGCCGTGCGGCAGCTCGCCCGCTGGCTGCCTGAGCGGAAACTGATTTGCCTGGGCGACAGCGGCTACGCCGTGTTGGACTTGCTGGCCGCGGCCCCGCCGCGGGTCAGCTGGCTCACGCGCCTGCGCCTGGACGCGGCCCTCTACGCACCGGCCCCGTCCCGCCGGGTGGGCCAGTTGGGCCGGCCCCGGGTCAAGGGGGCCCGCCTGCCCGGTCTGGCGCAGGTCGCCGCCGACGCGGCCACCGCCTGGCAGGCCCTGACGCTGCCGGCCGACGCACGCGGGCAGGCCAAGACCGTTGAGGTGGCCACCGGCACGGCCCTGTGGTACTCGGCCGGCACAGCCGTGCCCATCCGCTGGGTGCTGGTGCGCCCGGCCGGGGAAGCGGCCGGCCCGCTAACGGCCTTGCTGAGTACGGACCTGACGATGGCGGCGGCGGCCATCGTGACGACCTACGCCCAGCGCTGGGCCCTGGAAGTGACCTTCGCTCAGGTCCGCGCCCACCTGGGCGTGGAAACCCAGCGGCAATGGACCAACTTGGCCATCGCCCGCACCACGCCCGTGCTGCTGGGCCTGTTTTCGCTCGTGACCCTGCTGGCCGCCCGCCTGCACGCCCGCGGCTTGCTGCGGGCGCAGGTCTGCGCCTGGTACGAGAAGGCGGCCCCGACCTTTAGCGACGCGCTAGCCGCCGTCCGCCGCTATTTGTGGGCCGAAACGATTTTTGACAGCTCGCCCCAAGACACCGTTCTGCTGAAAATCCCTCGCCACCAGCTTCATATCTGGCAGGAGGCATTAGCGTGGGCCGCATAAGGCTAAAGTCAAGATAAGGGCGGGAAGAAAAATTAACGAATGACCCAAGCCGACGCTCACCAAGCTTTCCGCGAGTTCCTTTCGCAACCCGATGAGCCGGTGTTTCTGCTGCGGGGTTACGCGGGCACTGGCAAAACCTACCTGCTGAAAGCGCTGCTGGCCGAACTGGCGACGCGGGAGCGGAGGGCGGTGCTAATGGCACCCACCGGCCGGGCGGCGCGGGTGATGGCCCGGCAAACCGGACGCGAGGCTACCACCATTCACCGCGGCATTTACGACTTTACCCGACTGCAACCACTGGAAACTGGCAAAGCCGATGCCGACAAGTCGTTTAAGTTCTTCTTTGGGCTGGCACGCAACCAGGCCCCGCATGGTACCGTGTTCGTGGTCGATGAAGCCTCGATGGTGGCTGATGCATTTAGCGAATCGGAGTTTTTCCGGCTAGGCAGCGGGCATCTGCTCCGCGACCTGCT
>JANYFQ010000687.1 GCA_025362615.1 Hymenobacter sp.
CGATATCGTACATGGCGGCTTTTTTGCGACCACGGCGGGCAAGGCGGATTTTAACGGCCATAAACCTTTGGGGGGTTATTCGACGGAACACGTCCGTCTGAAGGTGAGGGTTCCCAGAAATTTGGGAGCGCAAAGGTAGCCCAAATTCAGCGCATTAGCAAGACGTAACGCGGGTTTTCAACCCGCGCATCGGGCCTTCGGAAGAGCGTTGGGTTTTCGTCAACCAAAAGAGAAAGGCCGGAACGTGGGTCCCGGCCTTTCTCTTTGGTGGCGTTTCGGCCTGACGCGCGGGTTGAAAACCCGCGTTACCTAGCCTTACGCCGCTACGGCGGTGCGTTTGGGCTTGCCTACTTTGCGCTTTATCTTGATGATGCCCACCTTATCCATCGTCCAGATGGCCACGTAAGTCGGGTCGAACTCCCACCACTTCACGCCGAAGTTTACGCGCATGGGCAGCTTGTGGTGGTTGTTCTGAAACAGCTCGCCGAAAGCCAGAAAGTCGAAGGGCAGCGTGTTTTGGCTGCGGTCGTGGTTGTCGAAGTTTTGGTAGCCGTACTTGTGGCCGCCCCAGTTCACGATGGCCCCGTGAATTGGCCCCATCAGGAAGTGAATAGGCAGCAGCAGGTACTGCCACCAGGCGGTAGCAAAGTTAATGTAAAACAGCACGTAAGCCGCACCCCAGCCCACGCGCGACCACACCGTACTGCCGAAGTTATCCACGGCATCCCACTCCGGGTAGTTGCCTTCAAACCGCTCGGCCACGGCCGCTTTGCGGGTGAGCACACCGTTGTAAATCTCCTTCGTCTTCCACATCATATCGAACGCATTGTTGGAGTAATGCGGCGAGTGCGGGTCCAGCTCGGTGTCGGAGTACGCATGGTGCATCCGGTGCAGCACGGCGTAGGCGCGGGGCGAAAGGAAGGAACTGCCCTGGCAGGCGTAGGTGAGCAGGTAAAAAAACTTCTCCCAGAACTTGTTCATCGTGAACATTTTGTGCGCCGCGTAGCGGTGCAGGTAAAACGTCTGGGTGAAAAGGGACAGGTAGTAGTGGGCAACGAAGAAAGCCAGAATGACCATAATTGGACAATTTGTGAGGGGTTCGGCCGCAATAAGCAAGAAGCCGGCCGATTGGTTCGAGAAAGAAGGCCACAAAATTACGGGTTGCCTCTGGCCGCAGTTTGGTCAGGCCCGAATTTTGTGGGTTGGAGCGCTGTACCGCCCTACTCTGCTCCTAAAAACGCCCGCGTAGCGTCCCAGTGCGGCGCGTCGGGCAGGGGCGCTACCAGCGTCAGGGCCTCTTTCGTGACGGGGTGCTGTAGTTCCAACTGCCGGGCATGGAGGGCGATGCTGATGTCGGGCAGCGGGTTGAGGAAACCGTACTTCACGTCGCCGACGATGGGCGTGCCCAAGCCTGTGGCGAGCTGCACCCGAATTTGGTGCGGCCGGCCGGTGATGGGGTTGATTTTGAGCAAAAACCGGTTGCCCGCCGGCCCCAGCAGCTCGTAGTGCAACTCCGATTTCTGGCCCTGGGTATGCAGCGCCGGGTAGGCTTTGGTGACGTTGCGGATGCCGTCCTTCACCAGCCAATGCACCAGCTGGCCCGCCTCGGGCACGGGCGGCCTGCCAGTGAGGGCGAGGTAGGTTTTCTGCATCTTGTTGTCGCGAAACATTTCGTTGAGGCGACTCAGCGCCTTGCTGGTTTTGGCCAGAATGACGATGCCCGACACGGGCCGGTCGATGCGGTGGCACACGCCAACGAAGGCCTCACCGGGCTTCTTGTACTTGAAGCGCAGGTACTCGGCGGCTTTGTTGGAGAGGGGCTCGTCGCCGGTGGCATCGCCCTGCACCAGGATGCCGGCGGGCTTGTTGATGACGAGGAGGTGGTTGTCTTCGAAGATAATTTCTCTTCCTTCAGACCAAAGATTGGGTCGGTTCACGCGGGACTAAAAACGGGCTAGCACCGGGGCTGTACACGGCAACGGGCCAGCTCCTTGGGGCGGCCAAACGTCGTCAAACTTACCCGTACCTGCGGTGTGCGGCTGCTGCCTGGGGCAAAGGTACGGGAGTTTGAGTTTTTGCTTTCTCGTCTTTGCTTTCTTGTTCTGGGATATGTCCCGCAGTGGGCGCAGTGGTAAAATGCAGTGGGCGCAGTGGCTGGCCTCTGCCGCATTGTTGGGAATAAACAGGGCTGGGGTCCTTCATGCTGATTGTAGCGAGGAGGCACCAGCACGCCCGCTGTTACAGAGTGTTTCTGGTTTGCTTACCCAAGTTGCGGACAGCCGCAGCGCGGCGATATGTTTGTAGCAACGGCCTAAGAGGTTGAATACAAAGTCGCAGCGCGGCGATACATTGCCATAAAGTATTCAAGGTAACATACCGCCGCGCTGCGGCTTGGGAGCTTCCAGGCCCGGTTTTCT